>DYTL01000002.1:1905-15381 GCA_020726005.1 Microcaldota archaeon
GACTCATTCTCTGAAGAACCCGCGGAAAGCGAAAGCATTTTTTCTATTTTTTTTTTCGTTTATGAAGGTTATTTACTAAATTATTCTCGCCTTCTCCAGGAAGCCCTATAAGAAAGCCAGTTGAAACCAAATATCCAATTTTTTGTAAATCCCGTATAAGATTAATTCTATTTTCTAATTTTCTTCCAGGCCGCATTTTCGCATAGAGTTGCTGGTTTATAGTTTCAAATCTTAGAAGCACTGCTCTTGCACCAGCATTATACAATTTTTGATAAGTTTTTATATCTCGTTCGCCGATACTTAAAAAAACCAATACACCCATTTTTCTTATTTTACTGACAATGCGCGCAAGCATTTCTTTTGTATGTATATCTTTTCATATTTTTCGTTGCGCGTATTCCGCAATAAAGGCAATTCATTCCACAATGATTAGAAAATTCTATTATACCATGCACACAACAGGAATTTTTAAGTTCTTTTCTTCGGATAGCATTTGCGTATGCACGCAATGCTTCTGCATCATTTCCTTTCATTAAAATCAAGAATTTCATTTCTTCTTTACTTATTAGTCTGCGGTTTTTTTCTCACCGAAATAGTCAATCATTGCCTGATGTCCGTTTATTTCAATTACTTTTCCTGGAATTGCATAGCACATAAAAATTAATATCCTTTAGCACCATTTTCTTCTATTTTTAATTCGTATTCAAAAACTTTTTAAAGATTAGTGCTTTATTTCGGTCGCACTGTTACGTTATTAATTTTTTAACGTTTTTATCTGTGTTACCTGCGGTGCCGCTTTTTTTGTATCTACAAAATCTGCGTGTGTCAGACTTTTGTCCGTATTTGTATTCGGTATTATTGTTATCCCGCCGTTACTAATACTATATATCATGCCAATTATTGTGAGTTTGTTTTTATCTACAAACTCTGCACATATTGGACTCTTCGTCATAATTGTCGTTATTTGTTCTTTTACGTTTTCGATTATCGCATCTCCAATATTTCCGTCCTTTTCTTTCACTTTATTTACGGGTTTTTTTATTTTTTTTAGGATATGTCTAATATTATCTTTATTTGCATGTTCGCATGGACTTGTGTCCCACACAGCATTTACTGCACCGCATCCCTCGTGTCCAAGTACTACAATAAGAGGTACATGCAAATATTTTACTGCATATTCAATACTTCCAAGTACGTCGTTACCCACTACATTTCCAGCAATGCGTATAACAAAAAGCTCGCCTATATTTACGTCAAATATAAGTTCTGGAACAACGCGCGAGTCACTGCATGTAACTATTATTGCAAATGGTTTTTGTTTGCTCATGCACTCGAAATTCTTTGCACACTGTTGTTGCATTAAATATCTTTCATTTCCTTTCAAAAGTTTTCCCAATTCATTATCCATATCATTATCCATATTCTCACCCTTTTTATATTAAACTTATCCTTTTATAATAATTTTTTTATTTTGTGAGCGAAGAAAGCATTTCATACACGCGCGCACTATCTGCTTCTTTTATTACAAAAAGAGTATCAGTATACGAAGAAATAAATTCACTTACATTTATACCTTCTGTGGCAAGCATATGTAATATAGTTGAAATTACTCCAGGAGTGTTCTCTATATCCGGTGTGCTTGAAAGAATGAAAAGATTAAGATCTTCTTCAATTGAAATAATATTTTTTGAGGAAAGTTCAGTTAATTTGTTCACTTCTCGTTGCTCTGCTATGTATGTATAAAAATTGCCGCTCTTTACTGATGAAATTGAATTAATTTTAAGTTGTACATTTGAAATTAGCACAACTACTTTATTTTTTATTGAAATATTTGTATTTTTAAGAATTTTTAGTACTTTACTTTCCATATCATTTTCTTTTTTGCGTATTTTCGTACTAAGTCGCATGAGTGCGGCCTTTACTGCGTAAAAATTAGATTGCGCGCCGAACATTTCGTTTGAAAGTTTTCTCGCCAAGCAACTATAGTTCACAAAATCGTATTTAAGCATTTCTTTTATAAACGGTCTTCTTTTCACATATAGCCATACAAGTTCACTTGTTTTTTCCAATGCCATATCAAAAATATACTGTTGAATATTTATAAAGTTTGTTACGTATTTGTCCCAAACAAAACAAAAAAGTATTTTTTCGTGCGTATTAATAAAAAACCCACGACTAAATTCCTTTCATTTCCTTAAGCATTTTCTTCAATTCATTTATAGTAAGTGGAGTTAGCGAACCTGCCATTATTTCTAATTTTATCAGTCCACTAGTTTCAGAAGCCGAGTTTATAGTATCTTCAAAATTCTTTTTTGCTTCCCAATTCTCAAAGAGCAAAACAGCAATGCCTTTTTGCATCATTTTTAATGCGAGTACAAGTTTCTCTTCTCTCTTTTTAGGTGAATCCATAATGTAAACAAAAATATCCTGGCCAAGCACTTTTAAGTTTATGTCGTAATCCGGGCTTTCTCCTAATTTGCTGAAAGGTATTGCATCGTTTATACATATATCCCTTATTTTTCTATGAATTGCTAACTGAATAATATTTTTTCCAGAATCGGCTTCCCATTTTACAAGCCCATAATACTCAAGCGCGCTTTTAGTATATCCTTTGTTCTGTAGTTCCTCAAGAATATATTCAAGATTGTAGTCGCTTATGAAAATCGGTTTGTTCTGGTAAATTATTTTCCTGAATCCTTTTTTTATTTCATCGAGCGTAAGAGGAGTATTCTTCCATCGATAATCTTCATTTACCTTTTCAAATATGTTAAGTACAGAATCTCTTTTTATTGGAATTTTCATGCTTGTAAGCGGAGGGAAATCCGGAATATCTAAAGAATATTCGGTTTTTTGCATGAGTGCAGCAAGGGATGGAGCAACAAGAACAATAATAAGTATAAGCGCACCACCAATTAAATAAAACGGATTTTCATAGAATTGTGGTGGTGGAACCACTTTTGTAAGAATAATTTGTTTTTTTATATTATTGAATTCAAATTCAAACGTGTGATTACCAGCAGAGAATACACCGCCAGTATAGTTACGTAAGTCCACTTCAAATACAAATGCATCTGAATATGCAAACTTATATTTTCCATCTACTATTATTGAGAGTTTTTTTATTGGAACTATTTGATTATTAGCATATGCCGAAAAATTAAACCTTCCTTGTTCATAATTAGCTGATACTTCCTTAAAAATAACATCACTGATATCCAATATAGATTGCGCATAATTATTACCTACATTATCCACTATCGATGCAAGGTATATACCTTTATCTAAATTTAATCGTACTGAAAATTGGTTTCCTTGTAATTCTCCATCATCTCCTGGGCCAGAAGATATTGAATAATTAGGCTGCATTTCTTTTCCGTAAACGTCAGTTATTGAAAAGAATAAATTGCGTTTACTTATATTAGTTTCATTGAATTTAATTCTAAATTTGATATTTTCGTTAGCAATAGTACCTAAATCTATTTTGAGTATATTAGTGAGATAAAAAAGGCCTCCTTTTACATTTGCACGCGGATAAACCATAATTAGTTTCTCGGTCTTATTTTTCGCATTCGCTGCTGTTATACGTATAATTATGTTCTTTTTTGATTCGGTAAATGGAGTGGATAAAAAAAATGAGTATGCGCTCGTATTTTTCTTAAGCGTGGTGTTTATAACTATTTCTGACTCAGGAAGCATCCATTTCATCTCACTGATTATTTTTTCTATATCTTGTGCTGCTAAAATTGCATTTTTGATGCCGTTTTTATTCCAACCACTATCTAAGGTTTGAGGTACAAACAATATTGTGCCATTTGAAACGGTGCAGCTACTTATTATTCCATATAAAAGATTGCTTTCTAAATCTGATTGAAACACACGATAAAGAGAAGGATTAATACTAAGGTTTCCATCAGAACTCATGCTTGTTTCTTTAAAACTGAATACTTTTTTAATGCTTGAATTAGGCGGAATTGTTGTTAGAATTCCATTTTCGGCTATACTGTAATCTTCAAATCCCTGTCCAATATATATTATGTTTACTCCACGTTGAAGCAGATTTAACAGATTCGCACCACCTGGCTGAACCATTTTTTCAGGTATGCGGCCACTTGGAATTATAAGCAATGCGCCACTTGGAAGTGTATTTATTTGCTCAAGCGAAATTTCATTCATTACTAAATTCTTAGAGGCAAGCTGCTTCTTAAGCAAAAGCTTGAATTGTGGATAAATAGATGCATCTTCCATTTTACTTGTCAAAAGGAATATTTGATTGGGTATATGAGTAGTATAAGTTGCTGTAGAGATTACTAATGAATCTGCATCAAAAGCCGAATAATTTAGTTTATAATATGCAATACGTTTGTTATCAGCAAAACCACCTATGGATGCGATACCACTTTCAGTTATTGCAATATTCAATTCAGGTTGTGCAAGGATTTCTGAAGTGATAGCTAAACGTGACTCACCTGATGAAAATAAACTCGTAATAATTAATATGAAAATAATAAATCCTACAATTGCTACTGTGGTCGGAACAATGAAGTTCTTTTTATATAATCCATTTCCCTGGTTTTTCGGAAAAACGTTCTTACGTATTTCATCTATCATACGATCTATAAGTCTTTTTTCAATTATCTTAAATTTTTTCTTATTAAAATATTTTTTGCGCAACTCAAACATATATGATTGCTTTTTTATTATTATTTTCTTTATTTCCTGCATGCATTTCTCCTTTATTTAGTTTTTTTATTTGAAAAAAAATTATTGGATTGGTTGCACATGCCCTTCCTTTACTAATGCATTTAGCATCTCCTCTGTTCTAGTTTCCGGAACCTTATAAAATTTTGAAAAATCTGAAATGTTTATCTCATTTGTGTGTTCAAAAATCCATTCCTGAAGTTTCTCTTTGAGCGTTTCATCGCTCATAGTTTCAAGCTGCCTAAGGCGTAATGAAAGTTCATCATTTTTAGTTTTTAGTTCGTAATTCTGCCTGTTAAGAGTACTTGATTCTTGTTGGATACGTTTGAAGCGTCTGGATATATCTTCATAATCTTTCTTTAGATTATCATAATTGACATATAACTTATTATAATCTAAACTAACAAAATCGTTCATTTCTTTGAGCATCACATCTAAAAGCTGGTAAATCGCTGTTGGTTCTATTGAATATGCTGAACCAAGCGTAGTAAGGAGATTGAGAAAGTTCCGCACGATATCTAACTTTCTCTTTTTTGGTGCAACATTAATCGGAATTGAATACATAACTTCTATATTATCGTTCCTGAATTTGAAAAGCGCGAAAATATACGGGTTTTTTTCTATATCTCTGCTTTCTATATACGCTGCATTTACGCAATTCTTCTCAGATACTACATCCATAAAAGAAATAGTACGAAGTTTTGAATCAACGTCCTTTAAACTACTTGTAAGTTTTGCAAAAATTTTAAATCCGTCTACATGCGGAGTTTCTGAAGTTTTTTTTTCTTCTGCCATATCTATCACCTATCATTTGTTGATTTCATGACTGTAGGTGCTTCTCCTCTTTATACAATTGTGGACTTTCAATGGGCGGAGTTGCATAATTAAGAATTGCAAGCGCAGAAATCATTAATCCCAAAAATAGAGATATAAAGAACAACACTATACTAAATTTTCCATTGATGAGCTGGAATCCATTTATTATTATGAATATTACCGCGGCTATTGCAACATAGAACACAAGGTTCTTCTCAAATTTCTTCCGTTTCTCCTTATAGCTAGGTAAACAATCTTCGCATACATATAGTTCATTGTTTTTTGCAATTTTTAATTTTTGTTTTACTGCGCGTATTGTTTTTATTATTGCATCATCGCGTACCTTGCAAGCATTCCCTGTTGGCTCTTTCTCGCAAATTATACATATTTTTACCATCTAATCATTCCTCTTCTATGATTACTTGAGTAACATCTCTACTTCCTAAATCTTCCTTTTTATAGTCCGCTTTAGTGAAAATGTTAATTATCGTACTGTCGTCCATGTTTATATCCTTAAGAAATGTGCTTATATTATTTCTGCTTATACCGAAACGTTCAAGCAAGATTATAAACGAAACCACGTCTAAATGCCTATTCTTTTTTTCAAATAGTTTTGAAATTTCTTCTATACGCTCTTCACTAAGACCATAAGATCTCATCTTTTTCCTTAAGTCTTCTTTTGGAAACGAAATACTTTTTGGCATGTTTACATCCCTCTTTTGCTGAATTGTTAATACATTTTCTAAATTAAGGAAATATTCCTTTAGTGGTTCTTCGCCTTCTATTTTGTCTAAAAGAAATGTGCTTGGGTATTGCGCTGCTGAATGAAATGCCATATTTACTGCGGCTTGTCCGACCCCAAATTTTGCAATTTCATTCCTCATAAATTGGCTGAAATTGAGTGTATTCTGTAAGTAGTCCAAAAATTTTTCAAACTTTACTTTTAGAATAAATGTTGTTCCAACATTAGAAAATATTGCTTCACTTATATCCGTAGGATTTTGGCTTGCAACTATAAGTCCGAAATTGTATTTTCTTCCTTCGCGCACTATCATAACTGCATCGCTGCTATCTTCTTTTCCTATTTTCCAGGCCTCATCTAATACAATAAGAAGTCGAAGTCCTTTTTCCTTCGCCCATCCGCTAATGCGCATTTTTTCTTTCAAAAATTGTAAGATTGAAAGAGCGCCTAATGCTCTGAACGTTTCATCCGGAAGTCCTGAAAGGTCAAGGTCAACAAGTCCGGATGTGGTAATTTCGTCTAAACTTATTGTACTTTGCTGGGCAAAAAAATCCTCTCCTGGTTTTATAAACTGTCTAAGTCGATAATTTGCATTTTCTAATTCTGCTGGGAATTCATAAGTACCTAACTTACTCTGCTCTTCCATTACATTAACTACATCCTTAAGTGTTGGTGCAATAAGATGTTTTCCTATTTCATCTCGTTGTTCTGTCGCATCCATTTTGAATTTATTTTTTATATATACTTTTTCAATTGCCATTTCGGTAAGCCTTTTTTGTTCTGGGTATTGACCTATGTCTGTAAGCAACTCAAGGGTTCGCATTATCTGTTTTATTCTATCGTAGGGCTTCATTCCGCCCAAATCCAAAAGATTAAGGTATGAACCTTTTCCGAGTGAGATTATCATGCCTCCGGTTTGTTTTACCCAATCCCTATATTCTCCTGCCCAGTCAATTATAAGTGCATTTGAATTCCAAACAAAGCTTGCGCGCGTAAGAAACGTTTTGATAAAATAGGACTTTCCGCTCCCTGTTATTCCCACTATCGCAATATGCGGATTAGTAACGTTCCTATACGACCAATAAAAAGGTACGTGAAATATTCGTGTTCTCCCTACATATATGCCGTTATCTGGATCTTCAAATAATACATCTATTGGTGGCTCCGGAGGATGGATAAGTATGTTTCTCCTTGATATCTCGTAATTAGAAACTTTGGATATGTAGACCTTACCCATTCTATATCACCATATCTTCAAGTTCTTGGGCCAAGGATGGAATCATTTTTTCCCATTCAAACGTTTTAAGCATTTCATCTGCGGTGAGTATTCCTATTTCTACATTAAGTGCATTTGTTAGAACAGCTTTAAGTTCCTGCACTTGGCTTCTTGCTGCCGCGAGCGCGGATTCTTTGGTTATTCCTGTTGCTGTGGTCATCGCATATGCGAGCGCGCCCATAGGTTTTATTCCTTTAATAAGTTTATTAAGTTCTACGTCCCATTTCGCAACATCGCGTTCGTATCTATCAAGCTTGAGTGTGTCTGCTTCTGGTTTATCCCGTTCCCGTGCTAAGCGAAGTTGGGCTTCGGCTCTTTTTGTCTCTATTATTTTTCTTTTTTCAGAAATATTTTCAACGTAAAGAAGATATGATATTTTCGTAACGAATTTCATATTTGAAATTGCGCGTTCAAAAAACTCGTTATATGCCATATTTTGTTCCATATTTTTTTCAGTCGCGCTTTCAAAAATCCTTATACCCAAAAACATAGATGCATAGTAAATACCGCTTCCGCCTTTTTTTAATATCGCATCCTGGCTCGGAGGAATTTCATACGCACTTTCAAAATTTGTTGAAATCTTTGTTTGACCTGTAATTAAAGGAACAAAAATATATCCATATTTATAAAAGAGCATTGCGCATAGTCCTCCAAAACCCGCAATAATGGCTCCAATAAAACTTATCGGACTTCCACTCACAAACGAACCCATTGCTCCAATAAACCCAAGCGCCATAGCGCCATAAGCAAATAATGTTGATTGATTTAATGCCATAATGTTTCACCTGTGTATAAATTGCAGGATTGATTTTAAAACATATCTTTTAAACTTTTTCAAAAAAAGTTTAATCAAAAACTTACAACTAAAATTTTTTCAAAAAGAAATTTCTAAATTCACGCGTACATTGAAATTACAATTAACTATAAAATAAACATTTATATTCTAATTGATTATATTCTATTATGGTTTCAATTGAATTAAAAGGTATTATCACAAAGGTCTATGGACGCAATTTGTTTACTTATACATTACACGACGGCAATCTAGCAACAGAGTTTTTATGTACGCAGTTTTTCCAGCCAGGCGAAAGTGTAAATGTATTATGTAGAAGTGAAGAAAAATTCGGACGAACTGTTCTCATAGCTGAAAAAATAGAAAAATGTAATGATATCTATTCTGAAATAGAGCAAAAGATAGGACAAAATGCAAAACTTTTCGCACTCCTTTCTGACTCCGAATTAAAAATAATGGGTTCTGATTTTGAAAAAATTGCTAGGAAACTTTATGCAGCGCAGCAACTCGAACGTTTTATTGTTGTAAAATTTCATGGCGATGCTGATGGAATATCCGCAGCGCTTATTTTAAAAAAATTTCTTAAAGCTAATTATTTTCAGCAAAATGCAGCCATTTATTCAGTAGGAGATGCAATAAAAGATATTGAAAAAATTGGACAGTATTTTCGCCCTCTTCTAATTATGGTGGATTTCGGAAGCGGTGAAGATAGTTCAAGAGGACTTGCGCTTGCAAAAGCAGGCGAAATAGAATTAATAAGCATAGATCATCATCCTCCAAGTGAGTTTTCAGTTTTGAGTTTCGCGTTGAGCTTGAATCCATGGAATGCTGGATACGAGGATGGTTCAAAATATCCTACTGGATTTTTATGTGCTATGCTTGCAAATATGTTTGGTATAGATTCAGAAGGATTTGAAAAAATCGCTTGTGCAGGCGATAAAAGTACAATTCTTTCTATTTCAAATGAAGAAAAAAATAAGGCGCTTGTTTTAGATTTTGCAGCTACTTATTCAGGTTTCGGAAATGGAATTGACTTTTATTTACAAGTTCTTTCCAAAAACGAATTATTCAATTCCATGCTTATGCAAGCAAATGTAAAACTTGAAGAAGCAGATCGTATTTTGAAAAATAATATAAAAAGTAGAAGTACTCAAAATATTGAAATTTTCTGGTTTAATTTAGATAGCGTAGCGGAAAAAAAGGAATTTCCAAATAAGGGCAAAATAACTGGAAGGGTTTTTGATTTGGTCAATAGTAATAAACCAGTTGCAGTAATTGGCATCAGCAAAAAAACACTGATATTCCGTTTTAATGATATAGCAGTTTCAAAAGGTATACGCACAGATGAAATAATAAAACAAATGAAAAACAATTTTTCTGATTTTATTGAGAATGGGGGTGGACATGCGTACGCTGCTGCACTTAGAATAAAGGATCCAACTACTTATAGCAATTGTCTTTTGAAATTTCCGAAATTTCAAGAAGGTTTTGAAAATATTGCATTAGAAGAAATTATAAAAATAATAACTGCATATTAATAATATGACAAAAGAATGCGGAAAAAAAAGAAAACTTTCAAACGTGGTATTTATTATTTGGGGCACAAAAGGAATTACAACTATCATTTTCATATTCGCTCTTTTATTTTTCCTATTTTCTTTACATAAACAAAATTTGTTTTTTATTCCTTATGAACAGTTTTCTTTTTACGCAGTAAGTGCGACTGCATTTTGCATTCTTATATATTTAGGTTATCTCAAGATAAAACACGACAACCATTTTTATATCCTTACTGATAGCGAACTCATAATACGTTCCGGCATTTTGAACAGCGAACGAATTATTATACCTTATATTCAGATAGAATGCGTAAATGCTTCGCAGAGCATAATCCAACGAATTTTTAGAGTTGGAACTTTGATAATAGAAACTGCGGGAGGGGTTTCTGGAAAAGCAGAAGGTATTATACCGCACATATCAAATCACAAAGAAGTGATTTCTGAAATTCTCGAAAAAATAGAAATAGCAAAACGCGAGATAAATGTTTAAATTATATACCCCAAGAACTGTCGTTATTTCAATAGGTTTAGTGATTGCGCTTTTTA
Organism: Microcaldota archaeon; assembly: GCA_020726005.1. GTDB lineage: Archaea > Micrarchaeota > Micrarchaeia > Anstonellales > Bilamarchaeaceae > JAHJBR01. Next base: position 12,336 of record DYTL01000002.1, read on the forward strand.
TTTTTTCTTTTTTCTTTTTTACCGCTAATTTCAAACCGGTTTATTATAAAGAACAAATATTGCACAAGAACAAAATTTTTACTCCAAAACCAGGAGATGTTCTTATTTATGAATACAATATCTTGAATGAGAGCGGAAATATTTCTTTTTTATTTTGGAGAAAAGTAATAGAAAATAGAAATTTCACAGTGATTTATGCAAATTGTACTACGGTTACTATTGCTGGTTCCAATATTTCAACGTGTATAAATGCAAATGGAACAGATGAGGAAAGCAACCAGAGTCTTAATTCGGGATTTTTCTTTTTCGCACCGTGGATGCTTGCGCTTTCTGATAATTTCAATTGGAAATCACAAGTAGTAAACAGTATAAGTCATGAGCCGTTAGAGAATTTTTCTGTTTTATATATTAAAAAAACAATATTTTTAGGAAGGGATGCTTATGTTGCGAAAGTAGAAAGTAATGGAATTTTTGGTAATATTGAAAAAAAAATCTGGATAGATGTACAAAATAGGATAGTGCTAAAAGAAGAAGGAAAAAATTATACATTCAAACTTATTCGTGCGTGGTTTCCCTTATCAGAGATTAATCAGACTGTTTTTTCACAACCTCAATTGGAATAACATTATTTTTAAATTCTTTTTCAGCAATTTTTATATAATCTATTTCTTTATCGCTTATTTCGACAAGTGGAGGAGCACCAACATAGAGTTGAAATGCCCTTGCACCAATTATTCTTGCTTTTTCATATTTAGTAATATCCATATTTATACCCTTAAGCTTTCTTCTGTTTTTTTGTTTTAAGAATACTTTTTTTCTCATCCATCTTTTTATACCTTTCGCTTTCAAGTTGTTCTTCAAGTTTTGAAATATGCTCCCTTAAAGTGTGCAGTTCTGCATTAAGGGCAGATATTTCTTCTATTAACTTTTCTTCAGTGGAAAGTTGTTTTGTTGCAGGTCTTTTTAATGCATCAGTATGATTATGCTCTACTTTTTCTAAAATTTGATTTATTAATTCCTGGTAATTGTTTATTCCAGGTATAATCCCTTCAGCTTCATTTGGATTGGTTCCGGCTGTTTCTACTTTTATATTTGCAAGACCTAAAATTCTTTCAAGAATTGGACGAGAAACATTTACATTTTGTACTTTCTCAAATGGAATTGCTATTCTATCTATATGCAATATTCCGCGTCTTATTGTTATTTCGGTTTCTGAAATGTAATAGGTATAATTTCTGTATTTTAGCTCAACCCATATTAAATATGGGACAAGTATTACGCCAGCAAGCATAAGGAACATAAATGGAAATAGCGTAATCGGTACCCCAAATAATCCATCCGGGAATACATGTGGTGAAATTCCAGAAATAAATAGCCACACGCATATTACTAATATTATTGTTTTGAATGCCCAAAGTATTTTTACTTTTGGGTCAAGATGTTTTATTTTATCTTTGTCAATTGGTATCATAATTAAATTTCCTTTGTTTTGTTTTTGTATTGGATAATGATTTTGTTAACATATCCAACGATTTCTTTCATTGTTGCGGAGTATGACAGAACTTATAAGGTGACGAACTAAAGTGGATAATATCAATTCCTTTTTTATAAAATATATATTGTATATTTTTATTAATTTTTGCAACTTCTATTAACGCACTAACACCAGAAACATTATCATTTGCACCTGGAGAATTTAAGATTGAATCATAATGTGCGCATACCACTATTTTTTTCTTTGAATTATTTTTAGTAATAATATTGTATATATGTTGGTCTTTAATAAATTTGGATTGTATAGATGCTTCGACTTTTAATATTCCCTGTATTTTCCCAGAACCACTCCAAAGAACAGGCAATACTTTTACGGATTCACCATTGATTTTAATTTCTGGTTTTTCAATTACCTTCCACCCAATAAAAGATATTCGTTGAAATTTTGTTTTATATCCAAGTGCCTTAAGTTTTTTAGTAAAAACATCTCTAATCAAATTGCACTGTTTAGTTCCTGCTACCCGAGACATTTTTGATATTTCTTTAATTAATTTTAACATAATTTTATCTCTTTATATTGTTTTTTGCATGGATTTTTGAAAAGAATGAGTTTCTTGTTTATTATCGCGCCTATTGTACACATAGTTTCGCGCCTTCTCTTACCGCCTTTACAAAATCTGTTACCTTTTGCGCTCCACTTTCACTTTCAAATGCGGTTCCAACTTGAATTATGTCCGCACCGGCTTTCATTACGTTTTTCGCTTGTTCAGGTGTTTTTATTCCACCCGCAACAATATACGGAACATCTAAAATAGAAGAAACTGTTTTTACCATTTCAAGTGGAATATGCCCGATTGCAGGGTTGCTTCCAGCATCAGTAATTACAAATTTGAAACCCATATATTGCGCACCTAATGCCATTGCAGCCGCAAGCTTCGGTTTATCACGTGGAATAAGATTCGCTTCGCCTACCCATCCAACTGTTCCTCCTGGTTCAATAACAATGTATCCTACGGACAATGGTTCTATTCCATACTGTTTTACGATTGGAGCTGCGAGCATTTGCGCGTGCGTAATCCAATATGGATTTTTAGAATTAAGCAAACTCATAAAATAAACCGCGTCCGCGTATTTTGTAATTGTGTTTATGTTTCCGGGAAAAAGCACGATTGGAACATTCACATTTTCTTTAATCCTTTCTGCAACTGTATCAAGAAGTTCGCCTTGAATTCCTGTGCTTCCTCCTATAAGGATTATATCCACTCCGCCTTCATTCGCGGTTTTAGCTGTTTTAATTGCAACATCAATATTTATGTAATCTAGCGGGTCTATTAACGCAAACATCAGTCCTTTTTTTCGTTCCAACTCGTCATAAATATATTTTTCAATTTTTCCGGGTTGTATCATAACAAATGTTAAGTAATTATACAATATAAAGCTTTCGGGATTCGGAATAATATATAATTTGGGTCAAATAATTTCAATTAGTTTCGCAACTCCAAAAAACAGGAAATTACATATCGCAATTATTGGAAGCGCAGGAAGTACAGTC
>DYTL01000002.1:15481-23571 GCA_020726005.1 Microcaldota archaeon
TCCAAAAAACAGGAAATTACATATCGCAATTATTGGAAGCGCAGGAAGTACAGTCTTTTTCTTTGTAAGCAGAATAAAAAGCACAAATAATGAAAAAAGAGATGCACTAAATGCTATTGCTGAGTATATAGGATTTATTCTGTATCCGGAAACTTCTAAAATTATTGGTATAAGCATATCTCCTGTTCCAAGTTCAAATGATATTTCACCGTGCATTGTTTTCTGCTTAGATGAAATAAGAAAAGAAGTTCCTTTTTTTGAAAGGACCCTTGCTATTTCTATCATATGTTTGGTTTTGAATACGGCTATATAATCATAAATTGAAAGTAGAATAAGAAATATTAGTGCATGATAAAAACTGAACGAAAATCCAAAAACCGCACCTGCACCTGCGGTTGCAATTACTGCTACAATATTCTTAAGCCAAGGAAACGCAGTTTTCAAAAACCCAAGTCCAAGTCCAAACGCAACCGCAATTACAATCGCGCTAAATTCTAGAAATATAACTCTTAAAAAAGAATAAAACACAATTGAAGAAGAAAACGAAATTACTGTAAATTCCAAAAGAATGAAAATTAGTTCGCCATGATAGAATTTTATTAGTAAATACATTATAAGTGTACCTAACATTATATAAAAGAAAATATAAAAAACACCATCAATTTCATTTGGTTCTGAAACTAATTGCAGATCTCTCACAATCTCATTGTGTGTGATATCTTGAATTATAAAATTACCAGTATAAAGTCCAAGAACTTGAGTTACAGTAAAAAGCAGAATAATATACGCAAAAACTAACACAACCTTATAATTGTCATTAGGCAGGGTGATATTTTCCATGCGCTGGTTTGTACACTTGTCCATTCTTCACCAACTCGCCGAGTATTCTCATTATATGGTGTTCTTCTATATTATAGTTTTTTGCTTCATTTATTATTTGACTTTCTTCTGCAACATCAAATTTCCTACACAGCTCCTTTATTATATCAAATATGATCTCACTCCGTTCAAGCTGGCTTTTTGTTTTTCCAGTTTCAATTATACTAACATCTGCGAGTCCGGTTTCCTTATCTATCATCACTTTTTCCATGATATAATTCATTAAATGTATTGCAACTTCAGCATCAGAACTTTCCACACTCTGACTTAATCTCATTTTCGCGTTCGCTTCTGATAATCTAATTAATCCTTCAAGATATCGAGGGGTAATTGGAACTGTTCCAGAATCTTTTCCTCTTTTTCTCAAATCAAGATAATATTCCTTTAGTTTGTCCATCGCGTCCCGTGTAAGTTTTGGGAATATGTGCCTTCTTGAATAAGAAATATATTTGCGCAGGAAATCTTTATCTATTAATTCGTTATCAAGCGTTTTTTCAGTTTCGCTTAATGATGCTTGTTGGTGTGCGTTTAAAATATATTCGGCAAGTTTGCTATCTTTTTCTATATCTAATATATCTAAAATTGGAAATATCAAATCAAAACGAGACATAAGCGAAGGTGGAATATCAAACTGTTCAACTAAATTTTTATTTTGATTAAATCTTCCAAACTTAGGATTGGCTGCAGCAAGAATTGCGGTCTTGGTTTTGAAAGTTGCCACAAGTCCAGCTTTTGCAATACTTACTGTCTGGCTTTCCATAACTTCGTGCAGAGCTGCTCTGTCTTCATCTTCTATTTTATCAAATTCGTCTATTGCAGCAAGTCCTCCGCTCGCAAGCACAAGTGCACCTGCTTTAAGCGTCCAGCCACCTCCGCTTAATTCGTCCTTTTCAACAGCGACAGTAAGCCCTACTCCTGAAACCGATTTTCCACTTACATAAATCTTTTTTGGCGCGATTTCCATTACGCTCTGTAAAAATCTGCTTTTTGCAATGCCTGGATCGCCAATAAGTATAATATGAATATCATCACGAATAGGTAATCCTTTGGTTGTTTTTCCTTTTGTTCCTCCGAAAATCTGAAGTGCAATCGCATATTTAACTTCAGTATGCCCATAAATAGAAGGAGCAATTGATTCGGTTATTTTCTTTACGAGCTGCACGTCTTTGGAAAAATCAGCTATTTGTTTTTCTTCATCTTTGGAAATTTCTATTTCTTCGAAATCACGGCGTAAACTTCTAATTGAATTTACCTCTAAATATCTTCCGTAAATCATTTCCTGTTTTCCTTTTTGTGCAATCGGTGGTTTTAGTCGCAAAACACCGACTATTTCTACATTATCTCCTGGCACAATACTATTTACAGCATCATCTTCAATCCAAAGTTCTATTCTTGCTGCAGGTGTTCCACCTCGCACGCGTTCAAGAAGCTCTTGTACCTCTGCTTTTTGCAAATCAACAAATTTGCTTTCTTCATCCATTTGTTTTAGTGCTATTCTTTTACAAGATTCGCATCTTTTAAGTGGAACAAAACCTCTTTCAACAACTGTTTTGTATATGGAATCACATACTTGACATTTATATACTGCAATTTGCATTTTATGCATTACATCCGCGCGTCTGTTTACTACTCCTTTTACCGAGATCAATTCACCAAGATTTTTTGAGCTTATATTTTCTATAAGTAAATTGTTGTCAGGAACATTGAAAAAACGCACATTTGGTGAGAAAATTCCATGCCCAGGTACGAGTATATTAAATTTTTTCACAGCTTCTTTTGCCGCGGCTATTACTTCATCCGGCTTTTTTATCAATCGGTCTGCAATATCATAATCGTATTTTTCCAAATCATGATAATCAACATTAAAACTCTTTCTTGCTGGATAATGTGCAACTAATTCGTTTATTTTCAAGAGATAACTTGAATCAAAGAAATCGTGCAATGCCTCCACAAGGGAGGATAAGTCTTCATCCATGTTCTCACATTGATTTTAGAATATTATGTTTTTATAGATAAGGAAAATAATAATAGAACTATTAGTTTTAAAATACCAAGTAGTTGCATAAACTCAGTAATTCCGAACATCTTCTACAACTAAACCATTCACGCGAACCAAAAACATTATATTTACTAATCTTTTGTATAAATTATAAAAATTTCGAACTTCGAAATCGAAAGGTTTTTATTTACTTGCGGATTTACTGGACTTACATTAGTTAAAGTTGTATTTGTGCAATTAACTAAAGAAACATTTGCTCCATTATCAAGGGAATACCAACATTTAGCTGCAGAATCATTTACTGTATAATTAAGTGGAACTGAAGAAGTAGTATAAGTGGTATTAGTTGGACTTAAAATTGAAATTGATGGTGCTGCAAAGCATAATGTACAAAATAGAATAAAAAGAAAAATAAAATTGAAAAATTTAATATACATATTTTTATTATTAAAAACAGTAATTCCGAACATCTTGAGTCGTAGTGATTCGCGAAATCAGCAATATAATTTTTAAATTTTTACGTAATAATTCTATTTGGGTACTATAATGATAATTTCAAAAAAACAGCATAATTATCTTGAACTTTCTATTTATACAGAGAAAATAAACAAGGATGACTACGCAAAATTTTTTAATAATTTGATAAAAAGAAGAGTGCCGTTTATGGGCATATTGGACTTATCTGATTTTATATCAATAAACGGACTTAATTTAGTAATAAAAAGATATAATAATACTATCAAAATATTCATAGAAGACAAAAACAATATGTATTCGCAGGCACCGCTTTTCTTTCCTTTTAGGATGGATGAAGCTAAGGAAGTTAATTTCATGAAAAGTAATTTTTCGTTTGGCATTTATTTTATGATAGACGAAAAAATGAATTTCTTTGATCTTCTTATTAAAGAAAACATAGATGAAATAAAAATAAGAATAATGAAAATATTTGGTAAATTTTGTGGAATAGGAAATACTATAAATAAAAATGGAAGAAGAGGACACATATTTATTAGTAATCCTACTAAATTTTTTGAGATTGATTTGGAAAAGAATCCTACATTTTATATAGAGCTTCTTGATCCTATTCCAAAGGCAATAAATATAAATTCTATAGATCCGGTTTTTGAATATGATAACATTAAAATAGGATTGGACAATTTCAGCGCACTCCAGCATACTATAATAACCGGGACTTCAGGAAGCGGAAAAACTAAATTACTTGAAATACAAATAAAAGCTATAAAAAAGAAATATGGAGACGAAGTATGCGTAGTAGTAATAGACCCGCATAATGAATTTTCCAAAACATTTGCACATGAAAAAATAGTGGATTATGTAAATAATTATGTTGAACCATTAGATGTTGGTAAAGAAAAAAGCCCGCTTATTACACAGCTTATTTCACAACTCATTACTTCAACTATAGCCCCGGAAAATAAATACGCTGAAAGAATAGTATTTTATTCAGTACATCTTCTTGCTTTAATAGAAGAACTTACGCTTAAAAATCTTAATCTTCTGCTTACTGATTCATCCAAAAGAACAGAATTTAGCTCGCGTTGCGAAAATAACGAAATACGGAGATTTTTTGATGAAGAGTTTCAAGATATTTATATGCATCATTTTAATGATGCAATACTTCCTGTAATCAATTTTATAGGAGAATATATGCTTTATTTAGGCAAGGAAAGAAAACTTGAGAAACTTGCTGATTTAATATTTAACAATTCGATTGTTGTCGTTTCATTTAATCCTCACTTTTTCGGAAGAAGAATAATTAGATTTTTTGCAGGCGCAATAGTCAATCAAATGTATATGCTCGCAATAAGCGAGAAACTCACAAGGCCAACTGTTCTTATAGTTGATGAATTTCCAGTTGTTGAGACGCACGTAATAAGAGATATACTTGCTGAAACCAGAAAATTTAATCTTTTTGTATATATATCAGGACAATATTTAGGCCAGATTTCGAAAATTGTATTGGATGCACTCATAAGCAATACGCGTAATATCATTTCATTCCGCGTTACTCGGGAAGACGCGCGTTTACTAAGTTCAATGATGGAAATTAAAGTTGAAGAGTTTTTTAAGAAACGTATTACTCCAAGCGAATTAGAAGAAGCGAAAAAAGAAATGTTTATAAAATTGCATCCGCGCGAGTGCATAGTGCGTTTATTTGACGGAGCAAAATTCATACTTCCTATGAAAGTTAAAACAGCGAATGCAGAAAGATGGAAATAACTATTTTTGATGCAAAACTGAACTCAACGAAAGATTTGTAAACATAAATAATAACTATAAAGAGAAGTGTTAATGTTTTAAACAATGTGATAATAATGACACAGGTACTTAGGGGTGGTTTAATCCGTAACTCCACAAATTAAGTAATATATAAATTATTTCTAATCGGTTTTATCTCAAATATAAACAAAGAATAGCAAATGCTGAGAATACAACTGTGAAAGAATTTGGAGCAACCTTTTGATAAATGATATTAATTATAGATATTACTTAAACCGCGGAGTTAGGGATGAACAGATTTTTGAGACTTAGTCGTCGATTCATCGACTGGAATTGTCGGTACTTCGGTTGATTTTGTTTCCTCAAATTCTTCAAAATAATTTGGTTCGTACTGGAATTGATCATAAGAGCTTATTTTGCCTTGTACCATCATAAGTTCCCTTGCAAGAATATAAAATATAAGCGCGAGCGCTTTTCTTCCCTTGTTGTTTACAGGGATTACATAATCCAAATTTTTGATTTCATTATCTGTATCACAAAGCGCTATTACTGGAACCCTGGTTTTTACGGCTTCATCTATTGCTTCGTGTTCGTTTTTCGGATCCGAAACAAAAATTAGTTTTGGTTCCATAAAATTGCTAAGTACAATGTTTGTCATTATTCCAGGAACGAATCTTCCGCGTACAAGAATTACTCCTGTAAGTGCAGCAAATTTTGCAGCTGCATTTCCTGAATATGTTCTAGAAGCAACTATAAGCACATCTCCTGGTTTATATTTGCCAATAATTTTCGCAGCTTTGCAAAGTCTTGCATTTATCTGCCTTAAATCAAGGATACATAAACCATCGTCGCGCGTTTTAAACACAAACCGTTTCATATCAAAAGTGCACATTTTGGTTCCTATATGGATACCTGCCTCTAAATATTTCTCTTGCTTTACAAGCATTCTATCTTTTTTTTCAACCATAACCATCACCAAAACTTTTTCAAAAATTTGGGATCGCTGAGATTTTCACCATAACAGTAGTTCATTTTTCTTTTTGAGTGAACCACAACGGTTTTTTGGCTCTCACACTATTTCATACGAGTGTCGAAACAAAAACTTTTCTTAGATCCTTTTGCGTATCGCAAAAATATGTCATCAATAGACGATAACTTTTCTTTTTTTAAAAGAAAGGGGATCCGAAAACATATGTTTTCTGGAGACAATCGCTATTAAGTAACTGAATATGTGTTTGAACTCAGATAACAGACACCCCAAGCCTGCAGGATACCAGGTTACCTTACGACCCCATAATAAATTTTGTGAAAAAAATTATTTTAAATATTTTGTTATTGTGTGTGCTATTTCTACGTGAGAAATGAACATACGTCTACAACAATATCTATCTATACCAAGTTTATTAAGCACATTATCTGCGCCTTGTGATAAAAGACTTTTGTATTCTTCGTATTTATCTCCTATTACTGCACCGCATGTAAAACATCGGATTGGAATTTCCACTTTCTCACCTATAGGATTTTTGGAACCGAGCTCTTGCTTTCGGTCCTTTATATTTCTTTGGTTCTACTCTTCGTGTATCTTCAATTAAAATTGATCTATCATATTCGAGATAAGCATTTTTGAGTTTTTCATCTTGGGTATATGCAACAAGTGCTTTTGCAATTGCGGTTCTTGCTGCCTGAGCCTGTCCCATTTGGCCTCCTCCACGCACATACACCCGAATATCCATATTATTAATTTCAGCACCAATGAAACTAAGCGGCTCTTGAAGTACGTTTCTGATATATTTATTCGGAACCATACTTAAAAGCACTCTGTTAAAAACGAATCTTCCCTTTCCTGAAGAAACAACTGCACGTGCAATCGCTTCTTTTCTTTTTCCTCTTGCGAGTACGACCTTCAACTTCTTTTTTACTGGTTTTTTTGATTTCTTTTTCTTTTCTGTTTTTGGTTCTTCTATTTTTTTTTCTTTTTTTACTAATATTTTTTCTTCATTTTTTTTCAGTTCCTTTTTTATTATTTTTTCGTGTTTTGGAATTTTAATCATACTCATCACCATTTCGCTCCTAACCGACGGCACATTTCGGCTATGCTAACACAATACACAAAACCTTTGTTTTTTGCATCAGCGAATGAAATTATATCTCCTTTCAAATTCGGATTTCGTGCATAAACCTTAAGCTTCTTAAACGCTGTTCTGCCTTTTGCTTTTTTGAATGGCAACATGCCGCGTATCACTCTTCGAACCATAAGATGGGGCACTTTTGGCCATTTCGGTGAATATTCTGGTGTAGCTTTTTGCTGGAGCTTGCGCTTTTGTATATAGTTCGCAATAGTGTTTCCTGGAATTCCGGAAACCACTATTTTTTCAGCATTTATAAGATGTACTTCTTCACCCTCAATAAGCTTTTTCGCAATTTTGCTTGCTATTCGACCAAGTACTGTATTACTTCCATCAACAATTATCATACACCTTTCACCTATATAAAAACAATAACTGATTTGCCTTCAGAATTCTGCGAAAACAGTTCGTTTATGCTAATCATCTTCGCACCTCCTTCGATTATCGCTTTTTTTGCGCCCTCGCTAAATGAAAATGCAGCAATAGTAATTTTCTTTGTCATTCTTCCTGCACCGAGAACTTTGCCCGGAATAAGGATTGTAGAACCTTCAGAAGCATATTTTTCAATCTTACGTACATTAACTTCTACGCGCTTTCTTCTAGCGCGTGAAAGGAGCTCAGCGGTTCGTTTCCAGATCCTTTTCTTTTCTTTCTTTAGTATATAAATTAAATCATTTAAATCAGTTCTTTCATGCATATATTCACCTTTTCGCCAATCGGCTCGCTCCCTAAGGAACTGAAAATAGAATAATATATTATTGATGGCGGGGATTTATAAAGAATACTAAAACCATACATTAACGTTCAACATAACATTTATAAACCTATACACAGTAAATATATAT
>DYTL01000057.1 GCA_020726005.1 Microcaldota archaeon
GAAATACTCCTAGGCATATATTTATAAATTGTAGTGTCAAATAAGAGGGAGGGAACAGGAGTTATACAGACGTCAACGTATGTTTGCAAAGAAGAACAACTTCCATTTATACTTCAAAATCAATAGGGATCTACTTTACAGGACCTTGGATAATTTTAATGAAGAAAACATAGAAAAGTATGTATATTGCAGGGCTGCCTAAAACAAAATAATAGAAAAACTAAACAAAGTTCGTGCCTTGGTAGTGCGAAACAAGCTCCTAAAACTAAACTGGCGAAAGCGAAGAAACGCGTTCGATTACATCAATTATTGAACGCTAAAACGATCAATTTGCGTAATTTGGGTAAGGAGTAACCTTTTTCTCATAGATTTCTTCAACTTCATCCCTAAGTAATAACTTTCCACCGTTAATTCCCTTAACCCCTAACTCCGCGGTTTGAGTAATATCTATACTTAATATCATTTATCAAAATGGTTGCTCCAAATTCTTTCACAGTCGTATTCTCAGCATCTGCTATTCTTTGTTTATATTTGAGATAAAATCGATTAGAAACAATTTACATATTACTTAATTTGTGGAGTTACGGATCAATTATTTGCGTAAATTTATATATGTGTTTCTTCTAATAATGGCAATATTAGCATAGCCTACCCATGCCGCAATTACCAAGATTAAAAAATAAAACTAACCGAAAAGATTTGCAAGTCCTTCGGCCGCTTGCTCTTCCTTTTTCGCAGTATCTTCCTTTGGTTTTTCTTCTTTCTTGGCTTCAGTCGCTGTAGGTGCTACTGCAACTACGCTCGCATTTTTAAGAAGTTCCTCTATATTTATACCTTTTACTGCTTCAGCAAGGAATTTCGCTTTCGCATTGTCAACATCAATTCCAGCCGCCTTAAGTACAGAAACAATGTTTGATTCATTTATTTCTTTTTCTACTCCATAAAGGAGCAATACTGCATGTAAATATGGGTCTGTTTTAGTCATATATCTTCACCTGATTATTTTTTATTCATACTCGAAATCGCCATCCCTTGCTTTATTGCTTGGGTGAGAAGCTGCTCGATCGAGTTAGAAGAATAATAGTTCGCATTTATCGCTGCATTTGTTGCATCATAAAATGTTTGAATTAAATTCTGCTTAAATATTTCATCATCAAACGAAAGTAATTCAGTTCCATAAATATATTTACCATCATAAGCAAAAGCCATTTCTGCGCCTACTTCAAATGGAAAAATATTCAGCATCTGGAGCGCTTTGGCTTTTCCAGTAGTTATAACTTCGCCTTGTTTTGCAACAATAGAATCTCTGCTTACAGAAATTTTTCCGACTTTTATAATAACATTAATTCCTGCGTTTTTGAGTTCGGAAAGTGCGGGTCCTGGAGGAAATCCAGTATCCCCAGCAGGGACTATAATTTCATAAGGTACGGTTTGCCCGGATTTCGCTGCAACTCGTTTCTTGTTTTTTCTGAAAAAATTTGTGAGCATATAAGGACTTTGATTTGTAAAAATTAATGCTGAAGGATACACAATTTTATTTGCTTGTGCGTTAAGCCCGGCATTTTGAAGTACTTGTTTAATTACACTAATTTTAGAAACCTTTATGTAAGTTCCATCTTTCTCTCTTAAATTTTTTTTCAATGACTGAAGAAGATCGTCAGGGAGATTGTTTAGTTTAAGTACTGCAATAGTTGAATATTCTTTCATTTTTTCCGAAAGTTCTGAAATCTGCTGTTTCTTTTTTGTAATTGCAATTCTTTCTTTTAGTTCATTCGTCGTCGCTTTTTGATTAAACTTTTTCACATTATCACGCAATTTTTACTGGTTTGCTCATAGTAAGTTTGAGATAAACAGATTTTATATTTCCTTCTGTCGTTTTGTTTTTTATTGAATCATAAACAACTTCTGCATTATCTACTAAATCATTTATTGGCATATCTTCAGTTCCTATAAAGGCCTGAGCTGTCGGGAGGTATTTTCCTTTTGAAGCAATTCGCACGCTTTTCTTTGCTTTTTCTATAGCTTCCTTTACATTACCTATAAGCGGCTTCGGAAGCTTACCTCGTGGACCTAAATATTGCCCAAGATTTTTAGCTATAATAGACATTTGATTAGGTTGCGCGAGTATACTATATTCATTTGCAAGTATTGTGAGTTTATCCTTTACAGCATAAGAAACTATTTCCATAGGTAATATTATTAAATCCGCACCAGCATTTTTCACTTCTTTGCATATTCCTTCATCTCCAACTACAGCGATTTTAGGTGATTTCGCGCCCTTTCCTTTCGGAAGTACAATATCTAAATTTAAGCGATTCTCGGATTTAGAAAAATCAATGCTTCTAAAATTGAATATTATTTCAACACTTTGTTTGAATTTTCGTTTTCCTTTTTCCTCGAGCACTTTTTGCATGCCTTCGGTTATCTTTTTTTTGTCCATAAAAATCGTTCCTCCCACTCGCAATGAGTGGTTTTAGCGGATTAATACTTAAATTAATAAGAAGGAAACTTTTTTAAATTGGGTGGATATAATTTTTATTGGTTTTTGTAAAGCGCAAATACACAACATCTAATAGAAATTTGGTGGAAAAATGGTTACTCTTGACAAAGCAATAATTGCGGATATTACTATAAATGGACATGCATTCGAAATCTACGTTGATCCGGAAATGGCGAATATGTATAAAGAAGGTAGAAAACCTGATACAAAAAATATTCTTGCTGTAGATGAGATATATTCAGATGCAAAAAAAGCAGAGCGCGCGAAAAGCGATGCGCTTCAAAAAGCGTTCGGAACTACAGATATAATAAAAATTCTTGAAATAATTCTAAAAAAAGGGAACCTTCAATTAACTACGGAGCAAAAAAGAAAAAAAATCGAAGAAAAATATAAACAAATTGTAACTATTCTTATGAGAGAAACAATTGATCCGAGAACGAATGCTCCGCATACTCAATCAAGAATAGAAGAAGCATTGGAGAAGGCAAAAATCCACGTTGACCCCTTCAAAGATGCACAAGATCAACTTCCAGATATCCTTAGAAAAATAAGGGCTATAATTCCGCTTAAGTTCGAAAAACTTAAAATAGCTGTGAAAATCCCTGCTGAGCACGCACATCGTTCTTATGGTATGCTAAAAGACTGGGGAATTTTAAGAGAGCAGTGGACAGATAATGGTTCGCTTATAGTAATAATAGAAATTCCGGCCGGCGCGCAAAGCGAATTTTACGATAAAATAAATAAAATGACTATAGGAAATAACGAAACTAAGATTATAGAAAAAATTTAGTTCTTATATTTTATGAGTATATTCTTTGCTTTTACGAGCGCGTCTTTAATCTGTTTTTTGCTTGTAGCTCCTGCACAAATAACTTTTCCATTTTTAAAAAGCAATAATGATGTTTTTGGATTATAGAATTTAAGTATTGCACCCGGAAATTGTTCGGGTTCATATTCCACATCTTTTACTTTAGATGCAATTGTAAAAAGATCAAGCAACATATTTAAGTTTGCGCTTGCGACTATATTTGTTACTGTAAACTCAGGTTTCTTGTTTGTTAGTATTTTTTTTGCATAAGGCTTAAGTAATTTTAATGTTTTATCTAAAGTCTTCGCAATAGTTTCTTCATCTCTGCATCCTACACATACCGCCTTTCCATTCTTGAAAAGCAGCAGCGAAGCCTTTGGTTCACTAAACTTGAGTATTGCGCCAGGGAATTGTTCGGGTTCATATTCTATTTCTTTTATTCTTTGCGCAATATAAAATAAATCAAGTTCAAGTCCAAGAATTGCGGAGGAAACTATATTTGTAATTTTAAAATCAATATTTTTTTCTGACCAATTACCTGAAGCAATTTTAGAACCCGTGCTTTTTGCCAATTAATCACCCATAATAATTAGAATAAATTAGTATTTAAAGATTTAAAAAGGAATGTTTAAAAAGCCCTAACTATAAATAGAGTATCTGATTCAGTGCAAAGTTAATTGTTAGAGGTAGTTAGATATGGTAAAACGCTCAAAGGGTTTTTTCTCAAAAGGAACAAAATCTACACGAATGCGAAAGAAGATTACGGTAAATGAATTTGTAAAATCGTTTGCAAAAGGAGAAACAGTAGCAATAAAAATAAATTCCTATTTCAAAGGTGTCCCGCATCCCAGATACAACGGTCGCGGAGGTAAAATAATAAGAAAACAAGGTAATTCTTACTTAGTAAAAATTAAGGACGGAAAAACACAAAAAACACTTATAGTAAATCCAGTGCATATTATCAAAATAGAAAACAAGGCGAGTATATGAAAGTAAACTCTTCTATTCCGCTTACGTTTGCAAGTGTAAAAGAAATTTTGAAAGTAAGAGAAGAAGATGGCGAATTGGGTTATGAGCAAAAGCAAGTTAAGGAATATATTGAAAAGTTCTCTAAATATAATAAAAAGGAAGCTGAAAATTTAGTGGAAAAACTTATGGAAAACAAGAAGATTACACGCGAAATAGCAACAATTATTGTAAATATTTCACCAAAGTGTGCTGAAACCATAGAAACAATTGTGTTCAAAAGCAAGATTGAATTAAGTAATGAAGATGTAGAAAAGATAATAAAACTTCTCAAATAATTTATTGTAGTCGTAGGTTTTTGATAATGTTGCGCTTTGCGCAACAGATAGTTGTCGAAACGTCGACGACTAGAAATTTTTTTTGAAAAAATTTAGATTGATAGTATGGAAGAATACGCATGGGTTATTGAATATTTACCTCAAGGAAGATCTGCGGATTTAAAGACCGAAGCAATAGTCCAACTCATCGGCCACAATTTTTTTACATTACTTGAAGCAACTGCGAAGCCTGAATCCGTAATTTCTATAGGTCAGAAAGTTTATATTGGAAAAGAACAGCGCAATGAAATTGCACGCATAAAAGGAAAGCTAAATTTTTCTCAACTTACACCAAGTGCAAAAGAGAATATTTCTACTGTAATTAAATCTATAGTGCATGAACGCGAAAATGACTTTATTGCATTTATAAACAAGGCCGCACCTATTTCAATGAGAGTGCATCAGCTCGAATTTCTTCCGGGTGTTGGAAAAAAACATCTCGAATCTCTTATTATTGAGCGAGAGAAAAAACCTTTTGAGAATTTTGCAGATCTTAAAATACGCATACATTCAATAACCGATCCTACACTCTTATTCGTGCACAGAATAATGAATGAACTTGAAGGTAAAGAGAAGCACTATCTTTTTCTCACACCATTTTCAACAACACGTATATTTTAAAGAAGAAACAGATGGAAACATATACACAAATAGATTGTGTTTCCTCTTATTTCTTTCTATTTCCCTTCCAACCTTGCGTTCGCTACGCTCAATTAGCATATTTTAAATATTTCTTTTTATAATTAGTTTGTATGCACGAATTCTTCTAATTTATGGGTTCGTAGTGGAGCGGTTAACACGTCTGCCTTACACGCAGAATATCAGAGGTTCGAATCCTCTCGAGCCCAGAACTTTAAAAACTTTAATTTATGGATTTACGCGTAAATAACCAATATATG
>DYTL01000058.1 GCA_020726005.1 Microcaldota archaeon
AATTACTGAAAATAGAAATGTTTTTATTAGATCACCAGGTATTATACATATATGAAATACTGCGATATGAAAGGCTATTTATCCTATTTGATATTATGGATTCTTAGAAATAAAAAAGGTTTGAATGGAACGGAAATTGCAGAAGAATTAGAAAAAAGAAAAGGAACAAAACCAAATCCTGGAACGATTTATCCCGCATTAAAAGAACTAATGAAAAATGGATTAATAATTGCGGATAAAAACAAGGCTTATTCTTTAACTAAAAAAGGAGAAAGAGAATTAAATTCTGCATGTAATTTTTTCTGCAAAACATTCTATGATATGAAAGAAATGTTTAATTGTTGTAGGTAATATGTAGATGTTAGATGGGTGTTTATATGCAGCCTACTAAAAAAAATGGAAAACTAATAATAAAAATGACTGAATTTTCAGGATTTTATAAATTATCTGTTGAAGAAAGAATAGCGCGCATAAAGGAATATGCACAACTCAGTGAAGCCGAACTTATAGTTTTGAAAAATACAGGCGCGCTTAAATTGGATGTTGCAAATAGAATGGCTGAAAATGTAATAAGTGCAACTCATCTTCCGCTTGGATTAGGAACGAATTTCAAAATAAACGGAAAGGAGTACGTTGTTCCCATGGCTGTTGAGGAATCAAGCGTGATTGCAGCTGCAAGTCATGGTGCAAAACTCTCTCTTCCGCTTGGATTTGAAGCGCATGCAGATGAACCAATAATGATTGGGCAAGTACAAATTGTTGGACTCAAAAACGCTGGAGATGTTGCAGTGAAATTAGAATCTAAAAAAACGGAAATAGAAAAAATAGCTCGCGAACTTACAAAAAACATGGAAATGCGTGGAGGTGGATTTAGACGTTTTTATACCCGTGCGATTAAAACAGAACGCGGAGAAATGCTTATTGCTTATTTTGAAATTGATGTAAGAGATTCAATGGGCGCGAACACAATTAATACAATGCTCGAAGGAATTGCACCTTCGCTCAGAGAATATGCAGAAGAAGGACAAATAAGATTACGCATAGTCTCAAATTTTGCAGATAAACGAAAAGCGAGGGCAAGGGCAATTTGGAAAAAGGAAACAATAGGCGAAGAAGCTATTGAAGGGATTTTAGATGCTTACACATTTGCAAAAACAGACATTTACCGTGCGACCACGCACAATAAAGGAATAATGAATGGAATAGATGCACTTGCAATTGCAACAGGTAATGATTGGCGCGCAATAGAAGCAGGTGCGCACGCGTATGCTTTGCGCAGTGGAAAATACCAACCGCTTACGCATTACGAAAAAAATAAAGAAGGAAACTTAGTCGGAATGATTGAATTACCTATAGCACTCGGTATTGTCGGTGGAAGTATAAACTCAAATTCAATTGCAAAAATCGCATTAAAAATATTAAATGTAAAAAATGCAACAGAGCTTGCGATGGTTGCTGTATGTATAGGTCTTGCAAATAATTTCGCGGCGCTTAAAGCGCTTAGTACCGAAGGAATACAAAAAGGGCATATGAAACTTCATGCACGAAATCTTGCTGTAATCGTAGGTGCAAGTACGGATAAGGAAATAGATGAAATAGCTCTTGCATTAGAAAGGAGAGGAACATATACTGCGGACTGCGCAAGAGACATACTAAAGGAAATTAGATTAGATAGGTTTTTCTTATGATTTTAAACAATATTTCTAATAATCAAAAGGAAAACAAATTCAAATACAATAAAAATAGATTATTAATTTATGCATTAATACTTGCATTATTTTCCATCTCTATGATTTTCGTGTTCCGCGTAGAAACAGTTGCAGATATGGATTATAATATTCTACTTAAAACAGGAATAAATTTAGAAATGCTTAAAATGGCAAACGTTGGGCTTTTTATTTTACTTCCGCTGATTATTTATTTTAGCGCAATTCATATCTTAAAAGCAAACGAATTTCATGCGTTTGTTGCATCGCTTATTTTTACAATTACAGGATTAAACATTGAATCGATATTCTCAATTTCTCCGTTGCTTGCATTTGTATTTGGAAAAGAATACGAGTTTTCGTTTGCGTTTAAAGCAATAGGGGCACTTCTTCCATTAGGAGTAATAGCAATTTTAGAATACAAAAAAGAAGTAATTTCAACAATATTAGCAATCTTAGGAATAATATTAATTCCCTTTGCACCAGGAATCTCTGCCATTCTTCTTGGTTTGGCTGCTGCAAAAGGCGCGAATATTTTAGAAACCGCATCTTATAATAGTCGCGCGCTTGTAGTTGCAGTTTTTATTTTTATATTTCAGTGCACATTTACTGAAGATATCACGACCTCATTTGCAAGCGCTCTTTTTATTAGCATAATATCCTATTTCGTAATATCAATACATAACATAACTGTTAATGATATTTCTGCATTTTTCATTCTTCTTATAAGTTTTACTATGATAATCGCACTTTATTCACTAATTAATGCACAAACTAACACACTTTCAGCAAATGAAATTGATGCGTTTAACGCAGCAAAAATCCACGAAGGTTCGTTTGGTGTTTTTGATTATCCAAATGCATTCAAATACTATTCTGGCAAAAATGCATCTGTTTTAAATACAAGTACGCTTCTGAAAAAAAATGGACATCTTCCGGATTATATTATTTATTCTCTAAGAAGTTTGGATAACGCATATAAAAATAAACCAATAATATTTACATATATAATGATAATTAAAGAAAAAAATGAACAGGAAATTGCAATATTCGCAAATGATTTTTATATAATTGGAATGCGCACAATTAGCAGTGAACTTGCAATAGAGGATGCACAACTCTTTGATAAAAGAACTGGAGAAATGACAATTATTCCGTTTACTAAAATAACAATGCTTTTCAAAACTTCGTTCAGCGATAAACAAAATAGACTTATAAATGTGCAGGAATTTGAGAGCAGTACGCTTTTCTCTGTATTTTTTAAAACCAAAACGCTGTTTGTACAAAATGGAACCGTGATTGCAAAGGTGCAACAATGATTTATTATTTTGGTTTGATTTTAGCATATGCATTTTTTTTTTCTTATTTAACAGTAAAACTCATCATTCCGCGTTTAATAAAAGTTGGCATAACTGGACAAGATTTGAGCAAACCGAACAAACCAAAAATTGCTGAAATGGGTGGAATAGGAATTGTAATTGGGTTTTCTATTGGTGTGCTTCTTGCAATATTTTTCAATACTTTTTTGGATTTTAATTTCAATCTTATATTTGTGCTTTCAGCGCTAATTTCAATATTTATATTAGCGTTTATAGGGCTTGTTGACGATTTGTTAGATATTCCGCAAATAATAAAGGCGTTTCTTCCTCTTTTAGCGGCTATTCCTCTTATTGCGGTAAAGGCAGCCGGAAGTACAATAATGTATGTTCCTTTAATTGGAGTAGCAGATTTTGGTGTATTTTATCTTTTTATTCTTATACCAATAGGGATAACGGTTTCTTCAAATCTTACAAACATGTTTGCGGGATTTAATGGAATGGAAGCAGGACTGGGAATAGTTATTGTACTTACATTAGCAATTGTTGCTTTGCATACCAAAAGCGTTGAAGCATTCATACTTTATATTTCTTTATTTGGTGCATTATTTGGCTTTTTAATTCATAACAAATATCCTTCAAAAATATTTCCTGGTGATATCGGTACGTTAATAATCGGAGCAACAATAGCAGTAGGTGCAATAATAGGAAATTTTGAAAGCATTGCTGCATTACTAATGTGTCTATATGTAATTGATTTTTTCATAAAATTAATAAACAAATTCCCGAAAACCCCTGGCATTATCAGAAATGGAAAACTCTATGCTCCTGAAAACAGAATAAGAGGGTTAGTACATGTACCTATGATCATTCTAAATGGGATAAATGAGCAAAAACTCGTATTTTTATTTATAATCGCACAAACAATAATATCAATTATTGTTCTATTTTTTTTCCTGAAAATCTAAGCCTTTAAGCAAAGTAGTTATTTTGATAAATTCGTTCAATCTTTCGTAATCGCTTACTCGGCCTATATCCACCCAATATTCCTCAAATACATAAGAATTAATTTTCTTTTTTGTGTTAAGAAGTCGCGGAAAAACCTGTTTTGCGAAATCCTCCTTTTCTTTTATATACTTAAATATTTCTGGTTCAAACACATAAATTCCAGTATTTATGAAAAAATCATATTTTGGTTTCTCAGTAAATTCGGTTATGAAACTGTTATGCAGTTTAACAGTTCCGTATTCAAGCTGCATTTCCTGCTTTGTTAGTGCTATTGTCGCAATCGCACCGGATTTTTTGTGTGCATCGACTATCCTTCTAAAACGTATATCCGTAAGATGATCTCCCATAACAACAAGGAAACTTTCTTTTATTTTATTTTTATAATCTAAAATCGAACCAGCAGTATTCTTAGGTTCATCCTCTATTGAGTATTCTATTTTTACTCCAAACTTTCTTCCATTTCCAAAATAGTCCGCTATCTTTTCTTTTTTGTAGCCAACTGTAAATATAAGATCTCTAAATCCATTGAGTTTAAGATTCTCTACTGCATATTGAAGAATGGGCTTTCTTCCCAAATTTAACATTGGCTTTGGTATTGAATATGTATATGGACGCAACCGTGTTCCCTGGCCACCACAAAGTACAAATACTTTCATAGATATCACTAATTTTAGGATATATATAAGAAATTATTTATATTCTTCCATTAAGTATTTATATAAAAACCAATATTATAACATTGTGATTTCGATGATCAGGAAAAAACGCTTCGATGATGAATTTTTTGGATTTGATTCGGAATTTGAGCATATGCGCGAAAGTATGGAACAGATAATGGAGGAAATGATGAAGCGAATTCCAGAATCGAATTTTGAAACATTTACAAAAGAAAGAACCAGAGGAGTTTACGGTTTCTCAATATATGTTGGTCCTAATGGAAAACCAATTGCAAGAGAATTTAACAATATAAAATCACACGCACAAAAAGAGATAAAATTTCCAATAAGCGAAGAGCGCGAACCCCTTGTGGACATAATTGAATCCGAACATACTATTACTGTAATTGTTGAATTACCAGGTGTTGAGAAAAAAGAAATTTCTATTGAAGGTAATGAACGAAAACTTATAATAAAAATCAACACTGAAAAAAAGAAATATTTTAAGGAAATTATTCTTCCTTTAAATATGGATTTCAAAAAAGCAAATGCAACTTATAATAATGGGGTATTAGAAGTAGTTGCTCCTAAAGGGACCACTAGAAAAGGAGATGGAAAGGTTATTATAACTTAGCAAAGTTCATTGCACCATTTGTCATATTCCTTATTTATTTTATCTATTTTTATACGGGCTATCATTGAAATTTTATACGGATGAATTTCTTTCAAT
>DYTL01000059.1 GCA_020726005.1 Microcaldota archaeon
TAACATATTAGAATGTAAATGTTTATAAATGTGTTGTTATAGTAAGCGCTTAAGGTTCTTCCATCTTAGTAACCTACCATTATTCTTTTAAGCGTTCTTTTGTCCAGATAATATTATTAACCGAAAACCATTATATTTATTGATTATACTTAGGACAATCAACATTTTTTGTTAATTTTACGTAGTATGCTCGAACTTTTTTCTCCATAACAATTTATTCTGATAAATTTCTTTCTGTAATTTTCCATGAACAAAGTAGCTTCTCGCTTTGGAGGTTTTGATTCAGAAATTCTTTTCGCGATTTCTTCATCGCTTAATTTTACATTTAGTTTTCTATTTGGAATATCTATTTCTATTATATCTCCATCACGAATCGCAGATATTGATCCTTTATTATATGCTTCTGGTTCTATATGTCCTATACATAATCCAGAAGTACCACCTGAAAACCGTCCGTCAGTAAGAAGTGCGACTTTCTTGTATCCCGCACCATTTATCGCATCGGTCGGAGTTAACATTTCCGGCATTCCGGGTGCGCCTGCTGGTCCTTGAAAAGGGAGCACTATTACATCTCCTTCAATAATTTTTCCTTTTTCTATTGCTTCTAAAAGTTCATCTTCACTATAAAAAACGCGCGCTGGTCCAATATGTATCATTAACGAAGACTCCACTGCGGTTTGCTTTACAATTGAACTATGCGCAATATTTCCTTTAAGTACAGCAATGCCTCCTTCCTTATAGTACGGGGTGTTTAAAGGCCGTATTATCTCATCATCAAAAACGCGTCCTTCATAAGCAATCTCTTTTATTGTTTTTCCATTTACAGTTAGCGAATCTTTAATTTTGTCCTTTAATCTGTTCAACACCGCTGGAATACCTCCTGCTTTATCTATATCAGCCATTTCGTATATTCCAGCAGGAATAATTTTACAGAGATTTGGAGTTTCCTTTGAAATTTTGTCAAACATATCCACGTTTATTTTAATTCCTGCTTCTTTCGCAATTGTAAGAATATGCAAAACAGTATTTGTTGAACCACCTATCGCCATATCTATGCGTATTGCGTTCTCAAAAGCCGCAGCAGACATTATCATTTGCGGTTTTATTTCTTTTTTTACAAGTTCAACTATTCTTTTGCCAGTTTCGTAAGCTTGTTTAAGTTTGAGAGGATCAGTTGCAAGAGTTGTTGCGCATTTAGTTATTGACATTCCCAAAGTTTCAGTTACAACGGCCATAGTATTCGCAGTAAAAAGTCCGACGCATGAACCCGCACCACAAGATAAACAAGGAAGCATACTTTCAGCTTCTTTTTCAGTTATTACACCTTTCTTTACCTTTCCAACAATTCCGAAACCTTTTATCGGGTGATATTTTTCACCATTGATTACGTTTGCTTTCATTGGTCCGCCAGTAAGAATTATTGCAGGTAAATTTAATCTTCCAGCGGCTATAAGCATACCTGGAGTAATTTTATCACAATTCGTAATTCCTACCCATCCATCTAAACTATGACTAAGCATCATTATTTCTATATTGTCTGCAATATGCTCGCGCGAAGGCAAACTCAAACGCATTTCAATATGCATTGCTATTCCATCGCAAATACCCGGAACACCCCAAACAAAAGGAATGCCTCCTGCATCTCTTACTCCGCGTGCTGTTTCCTCTGCAAGTAAATTTAAATGAATGTGTCCTGGAATAATTGTATTATATGAATTTGCAATTCCTATGAATGGTTTTTCCAACGCGAAATCCTCTTTTTTCAATCCTACGGACATTAAAAGCGCGCGATGTGGAAGCGTTTCAATTTTGGTTTTTAATATATCGGATTTCATAAAATCAATTTTTTCGAGTATTATACATCTTCAAAACGAAATTCTAGATCGCGAAGACCGGATTTTTTCAATTCATTAATTATTTTTGGAACTCTTGTTCATAGTCCTTCAACAAACTTACTCCAAAAATAAAATGTCCTCCACCAGTATTTGCAAATACACAGAGTATTTCAGAAATTTCAAAATTAGAAGAACATTCTTCTTTAAATTCGATTTCCGTATTTTCTCTATTTTTTATGAACTCTAATATCTATTCTTTTTTCATTTTATTTCAACCACTTTAAGTTAAAGTAATCTTGAAGTAATTTAAATAGTTTTCTATTTTATAGACCTCCACATAAATTACTTTAATTTTAGTATTTAAAAATAGAAATCCAGATGTGCGCATAAAGGTTATTGAGGAACTCGGAAAAATAAAAATAATGTCTTCAAATGATTACAATAAAAGATATAAAGTTTTAAATCAGTTATTAGAAAAAAGAATCGGATAATAATGTAAGAGAGAAGATTAACAAAGTATTACAAATTTTAAGTAGCGATATCAAATTCAAATTGAAGAACCCCTATAATCATTAAAGAAAATCCGTCCAAATGCCTAAAACAATGCGTATCGTATTAAACCAACGTAAGCCAATTCATATAATTTTTGTCCAATCCTTTAACTGCATCTAAATATTTCTTTTGAAGTATAGTTGTAATCGGACCACGTACACCATTGTCAATATTTTTTCCATCTATACTTTTTACAGGAGTAACTTCTGCTGCAGTGCCTGTCATAAATATTTCATCTGCAGAATAAAGGTCTTCTTTTATTAGCGTGCGTTCTGAAACAACAAATTTTTCATTTTTAGCGATTTGTATTACACTATTTCGCGTTATGCCTGCAAGAATATCTTCTGAGATCGGAGGCGTAAATATTTCCTTATTTTTTATAATAAATATATTTTCACCGGAACCTTCGGCAATGCGTTCGTTTATATTAAGCATTATCGCTTCATCATATCCTGCTTTTTTTGCTTCGGTTTTGGCAAGTACAGAATTTATATATTGACCTGTTGCTTTTATATGAGGTGGAATTATTTTTGCGTTTATTCTTCTCCAACTGGAAATCATGCATGTTATTCCGGTTTCCATTTTCTTTTCATCAAAATATTTACCCATATTTATAGCGATTATTGCAATTTGAACAGGTGCATTGGTAGGATCAACACCAATTGGTCCTGCACCACGAAAAACAATCGGTCGTAAATAACATTCTTCCAATTTATTTTCGTGTACAACCTCTTTAGCTGCGGTTTCTATTTGATTAAGAGAATAAGGAATCTTCATCCCATAAAATTTGGAACCGTTTTCAAGCCGTATAAGATGATCGCGCAATCGAAAAATCGCAGGGCCCTGTATGGTTTTATAGCACCTTATTCCTTCAAAAACTCCTGTACCATAATGAAGCGCGTGCGTCATTATATGCACATTTGCGCGTTCACTATCAATAATTTTTCCGTTCATCCAGATTTTTTTCGGTTTTTTAGATTCAAACATAAAAATACCAAATAGGGCTTTTTTATTATTAATTTAAAAGGTAAACGTTTAAAATATAAAATGTTTAATTTTCCTTTTAATTTTTAGAATGTCCTTTTCAAACATGATTAGGTGCATAAAATTGAAAGTTCAAATGCGGAAGTTGTAGTATAAAACTCCATGCAGACCTAAACGCTGCACGAAACATCGCTCAAGCAGGTATATCTTGCCTAAGCAGATTCTCTGTCAATGAGCCAAATGTAGCACCGACGAGTTCTGTAAGGAACGATGAGAATGAAGTAGTTACAAGTCCACCTCCTTTAGGTGAGTAATTGATTTGGTTGCATATACCATAGATATTTTAATCCCAAATAGAAATAATATCCAGTGCTACGAATGTTTGATATAAAAATTGTTCGGAATAATCCGGAATTACTTGAAAATGCGTTGAAAAATAGGCAATATGATTTTTTAGTAGTAAATAAGCTTGTCGAAATGGACAAAAAATGGAGAGAAAACAAAAAAGAAGAGGATAAATTGCGTGCGGAAAGAAATAAATTGGGTTTTGTAATTTCCGATGCAAAAAAGAAAAATCAAAACGCTGAAGAATTTGTAAAAAAAAGCGGAGAAATAAGTGCAAGGATAAAAAAACTTAGCGAGGAAGTTGAAAAATTAGAAAAGGAAATTCAGAATATAATACTTAATATTCCAAACGTTCCACACGAAAGCGTGCCAATAGGAAAAGACGAAACGTTTAATATAGAAATAAGAAAATGGGGCGAGCCAACAAAAACTTCAAAAAATATTCTTTCTCATGATATAATTGGAGAAAAATTAGGACTTATAGATTTTGAGAGAGGTGCAAAATTAAGCGGTCATAGATTTACAATAATGTTCGGCGCACTCGCAAAACTTGAGCGGGCAATTGCAAATTTTATGCTTAATGTGCACATTTCGCGCGGTTATACTGAAGTATGGGTTCCGCATTTAGTAAAAAGCGAAATTATGTACGGTACCGGACAGCTTCCCAAATTTGCTAACGATCAATATAAAACAGATGATGATTTGTGGCTTATTCCTACTGCGGAAGTTCCATTAACTAATATTCATGCAGAAGAAGTCGTCGCACTTCCTAAAAAATACACTGCGTTTACTCCATGCTATAGAAAAGAAGCAGGCGCTTATGGAAAAGACATAACCGGAATGATAAGGCAGCACCAATTTGATAAAGTAGAATTAGTGAAACTTTCTCAGGTAGAAAAAAGTTTTGATGAATTGGAAGGACTTGTGCACGACGCAGAATATGTTTTACAATTACTTGAACTTCCATACAGAACAGTACTTTTGTGTACAGGAGATCTGGGATTCGCAAGCGCAAAGACATATGATATAGAAGTTTGGATTCCAAGTCAGGATAAATACCGTGAAATTTCATCGTGCAGCAATTGTACTGATTTTCAATCGCGGAGAGCGAACATAAAATATCGGGATAACGATGAATTAAAATTTGCGCATACACTTAACGGTAGCGGCCTTGCAGTAGGAAGAACGCTTATCGCAATTCTTGAAAATTATCAAGATAAAGGGGGGATTGTTATTCCAAAAGTTCTACACGATTATATAGGTATGGAACGAATAGATTTTCCATAGTCAACTACCTCTGATTGAAATTTGGTACTCGAATCCATAAGAAAGAATCTCGTCGCAAGCATTATTGTATGTTAGAATGGTTGATGTTATATTCGAATCCATATCCAGTAATTCCGAACATCTTCTACAACTAAACCATTCGCGCGAACCGAACATTATGTTGGTTTTATAATTAAACTATTTTTCGCGTTTTTTAGCGAATTTATATAATTTCAAAATCGGGATTTTTATTTACTTGCGGATT
>DYTL01000060.1 GCA_020726005.1 Microcaldota archaeon
TGATTAAGTCGGAGTTCAGACATTTTTATTGGTGGAATCAAATTTATTACAGATGCAATTATGGTCGCATTCGTGGTTCCAAAATAATTAACTGCATTTATGATTTTCTGTATGTATTCTGAAGGTAATTTTTTATTTTTAAGTTCGAATTCTATTTTTTTAATTGTATCATTGTCTTCACTCGCGGTTAATTCACCTTTTACTCGTATATGCCCATTTGATTTGTAGTTTACAGTATATACAAATTTTATCTGCACTTCGTCTTTATTTACTACAACATTTTCAAGATTGAAAAGTACATCAAATCCTAAATTGTTATTGTTTTCATCTCCTTCTTTTGCTTCTATTTCAGTAACTTTCATCATAGTTATCATATACTCATCTCTCATATCAAATTTGGTTGTTTTTAAATCTATCTATATCGGAAACGCATAAATTGTTGCTATTGAAATCCACTTCATTACCTTATGAATTATTTTATTGTACCATTTGTTTCTGCTATTTATTACGTTGAGTAGAGCTTTAAATGCTTCTTTTTCACCAGGGCCCATTTTGCTATCTGTAACCTTTTTATGTTCTTTCCCATCTACAAGTGTAAGTTCCTCCTGCTTACCTATCTGTTTTTTCGCTTGTTCAAACCATGGAGGTAGTGAAGAGGGTTTTTTTCTCATAGCAAGTATAAAATCATGAGCATTTATTACTCTTTGATGTACTTCTGCCTCTGCGAGTCGTTGTGCTTCTTCCAGTGTCTTTCCTACTTGGATATAATTCTGTTTTTTCTTTTCTATTGCCATAAATGCTTCTTTCCATGGAATTGATGCAGCTTCATCAACAAGAGCTTTAAGATCCGCAGATGCATAGCCCATAGTTGCCATTGCAATGCGCCAATAGGGTATTCTTCCAAGCGGTCTTTTTTTCGCATGCATTTTTACTATTGCCATTCTTGATGCTAAATCTGGTTCAGGAATATAAATTGCCTTTCCAAATCGTCCGCTTCTTCTCAATGCAGGATCCACATCCCACGGGGCGTTAGTTGCAGCAATGATTAACACATTTTGATTCGTGGCTTCTATTCCATCCATTTCATAAAGCAATTGATTAATAGCCATTTTCATGTATTGCGCGCCTTCTTGTTGGTCTCTTCTTCCTCCTAATGCATCAACTTCATCAAAGAAAAGCACACATGGTACGTTTTTTCTTGCAAGTTCAAAAACTTTGTGGATATTCTTTTCGGTATTTCCAACATACATATCAAGTAAATCCGAAAGTTTCGCATTTATGAAATTGGAAGTGCATTCACCAGCCGCGGCCTTTACAATATAGGTTTTTCCGCAGCCAGGAGGTCCATACATCATAATACCTCCACCACCAAGCTTTCCGTATTTTTTCGCAAGCTCAGGATTTATCATTGGATAAACAACCGATTCGCGGATTTCTTCTTTCATTTTATCCATACCAGCGACGTCGTTAAACGTCATTTTGGGTTTTTGGAGCATTTTTATATCTCCTGCTCCAGTGCTTGTTCCGCCCTCTCCTCCAGCTTGTTTTTTTGTTTTTACTGCGTCCAAATGCGTTTTTGCTTCTGTAAATTCAGGATTAAGTTCTATTGCTTTCTCATAATCTTTTATTGCATTATCAAGATTGCCTGCATATTCATAAGCAAGTCCTCTAAGGTGCCATGCTTCTGTAAAATCTGATTTGAGATCTATTACTTTTGTAAAATCTATTACTGCTTTATCATATTCTTCAAGCGAAGCATAAGAAAGTCCACGATTGTAAAATGCTTTTAAGTAATTTGCATTAAGACTGATTGCTTTATCGTAATCTTTTACCGCGCTCTGAAAATCTTGTTTTCGATAGTATGCATCTCCCCGATTATTATATATTATTGGATTATTCGGATCAAAGTCCGCGCTTTTTGTATAATCACTTATGCTCCTTTCAAAATTCTTAAGCTGATAATAGCTTAGTGCGCGGTTAAAATACGCTTCTGAAAATATTGGATTAAGAAGTATCGCCATATTATAATTTTTTATCGCTTTTTCGTAATCGCCCTGCTCATAATAATCATTACCTATTTGGTAATACATTCTTGCATCTACTGGGTTTGGCTTTCGTGTTTCAATCATATCATTAAGATTAAAAGATTAAGTTTAAATAACATTTCAGTAGATGTTTATGTTATGAGAACAATAAAAGGACAAGCGGCAGTAGAATATCTTATGAATTACGGCTGGGCAGTGCTTATTCTCGCAATTATAATAGGTGTGATATTTTTTACTAGGGTTTTTAACCCCAATTATTTTGTAATGGAGGAATGCTACGCAGGTCCTTCGTTCGGCTGCCAATCCCAACTTATTTCCGGAGTAACTACAAAACTTGCTATAAATATTTCCAATCGACTTAGCTATCCAATAAATCTAAAAAGTATAAAATTCACTTCAGAAAATCTTGGCACTGTTTCTAATATTACGGACATAAACCTTAGTAGTGGAAATTCCACTGTGCTTAGTGTAATATTTCCAAAAGAAACTAAAAAAAGTGCAACTAAAAAAATATCTATGAATATTTCATATTACATTTGTGCAGAAGAAGTAAATCCAGCGTGCAAATTAAATTCTGATTTTTTGCGTTCGCTTAGCGGAAGGATTGTTGCACAGGCAAATTAGCAAAATATTTTTTTGATTTTATCAAAATTCTTTTACCATTTCGTTCTTCGCTTTTCTTATACGCTCACGCGCTTTTTCGTTTTCTACTGGATATCCAATAGGGATTATTGCAATCGGAATTTTTCCACTTTCTATTTTTAAAATTTCGGCAACTTTTTTATCTTCAAATGCTCCAATCCAAACAGAACCTAATCCAAGGTTTGTAATTTCAAGCTGAGCATATGCTGCTGCAATAGTTGCATCCTGCAAACAATAAAGGTTTTCGCCGCGCGTTCCATATTTTTTTGCAGATTGTTCTTTATCCGTACAAAAAACAAGAATTATTTGCGCACTTAAAATTGAATTTTGTTCCAAACAAGCATAGTAAAGCGCTTTTTTTATTTTTTCGTTTTTTACAATTAAAATTTTGTACGCTTGTAAATTTCCAGCACTCGGTGCTGAAAACGCTGCTTCAATAATTTTATCTAATTTCTCTTTTTCTATAGGTGCATTTGTATATGTGCGGATAGATTTTCTTTTTTCTAAAAGTTCGCAAAACTTCATTTTATCTCCATTATATTTTTGTTCTTTATGATTATCCAGAATTCCGATAATCTTGGATTAGCGCGAACATTCCAGTATCTTCAGCTTCTTTTTCTCCAAGCTCATTTGAATATACAAAAACGCGCTTTTCTGTCTTTACAAGTGTTTTTATAAATTTAATATTATTCGTTTCGGTATAATAATCAAAAACATTTTCTTCGCGTTCTTTTTCTTTTACAATTCCAACAAGCAATCTTATATTTTCTGCGAATTTTTTCAAATCTATTGTACACGGAAGTTTGAGCACCGCGCGCGCTTTCACTGCAAATAATTTTTTTATTATTTCCTCCTTTGCCGGCGTTTCAACTTCTATATTTATTTTATATGTCATATGATTATAAAGGTCAAAATTTGTAGTATTTCCGGTTTTCACATTCAGATCAATTATATGAATAAGTTTTACATCTTTAGGAATATTGTTCAAGATATCCATCGGTTTTCCGATTCGCCTGAGTATGCCTTTTTCTTTCATGAACGCGGTTTTATCCCGTATTATCATCCGTATACCTTTAATCATTCGCGTACCTTTTCTATTGCTTTTTCTATGCTCATTAATTCCTCAATACCGCTTTTCATATTGCGCAAAGTGATTTTGTTTTCCTTAATTTCCTTTTCACCCATTATGATAACATAATTTATACCGAGCGCATTTGCATAATCAAATTGTTTGCTTAAACTGCGTTCATTCAAATCAACTTCTGTTGCGATTTTTGCTTTTCTGAACTCATTTGCAATTTTCATGCTCTGTTCAAAATATCCTTTTAGAGAAGCTACAAAGACGCGAGTGTATGTTCTTCTAATATTGATAGAATTTCGTTCCTTAATTAAATACATTATTCGTTCTATTCCAAGGCTTATTCCTGTTGCATAATCATTTTGCCCATAAAGTCCAAGAAGGCCATCATATCTTCCTCCTCCACCTATGTTTCCAATTTCATCGCTCAATTTTATCTCAAAAATTGGGCCAGTATAATAACCAAGTCCACGTACAAGGAAAAAATCAATTTTTATATTTAATTCATTTGTATTTGCAATTATCTCTTCAAGTTCTTTTGCGCCTTCTTCGTTTATTTTTTTTGCAACTGCGATTTTTTCTTCATTACTTCCTTTTGTTGTGAGTACATCAAAAAGCGCATCAGCATTTTTTTTTCCAATAAGTTTTTCTATGTCTTCGTGCACTCTCTGCATTCCGAGTTTATCAATCTTATCTAATAAACGAAAAACCATATCTTTCTCGTTTTCAAATTCCAAGTTTTTTGCAAGCACATTTAAAATTTTCCTATTGTTCAAAATGAAAAGCGGTTTATCAAAACCTAGTGCAATAATCGCATTATTTGCAAGATTAAGAAGCTCAGATTCCGAGCGCATGCTTTTTGAGCCTACAATATCTGCATCTGCCTGCCAGAATTCCCGCATGCGTCCTTTTTGTGGTTCTTCTTTTCTCCATACCGTAGAAATACAATATCTTTTAAATGGTTTTGGAATTGCATTATTCGCAGATACGCGTGCAAGAGGAACAGTAAGATCAAATCTTAGGCCTGTTTCTTCATTTTCTAATTTAAAGATCTGTCCTGCAATTTCATCTCCGGCCTTTGCTTTAAGTGTGCTTATATACTCTAATGCTGGTGTATCCAGCGGCCTAAATCCATAGAGACGGTAAATAGAAGTTATTTTCTCTATTGCACGCTCGCGCATTATCATCTCTTCAGGGAAAAAATCCCGCATTCCTTTTGGAGTAAGTTTTTCAGACATAGCTTACACAGTAAATCCGCAAGTAAATAAAAACCTTCCTGTTTCGAAATTATATAAATTCGCTAAAAAACGCAAAAAATAGTTTAATTATAAAACCAATATGTTGTTTGGTTCGCGTGAATGGTTTAGTTGTAGAAGATGTTCGGAATTACTGCAAAAATTTCTTTCTTAAAGGATCACCCGTTTGTTACTTTTTTATGTAACAATAA
>DYTL01000061.1 GCA_020726005.1 Microcaldota archaeon
AATACCACTAACAAGGCTGCGTTTAACAGGTCCTTCTAAGCAACTCTGGAAGCAAGTATCTACACTTACCGCGTATAACTGTTTTTTCAGGGCAGGTCAATTACTACAAAATATTGCAGAGAACTTGAAAAAGGATACGTACTATACGATAGGACCTTCATCATGGAAAATGATCTATAAAAAAGCAATTCAAATGTACAAGTATGAATTGAATACAAATAAAAGAAATTATCCTGAATTATACGATCGATTGTCATCCTGTTATTTTGGATTAGGATCCGAAACAGATATAGAAGATGCAAAATTCTATAATAGGCGTGCTGAGCGTTTAAGAAAAACAATAGATGAAAACAAAGATCTTTATTGTGTGCAAGAAATAACAATAAGCAAATTTGAAAGATATTTATGCGAACTTATATACGATGAAACATATCATCTATCCGATCAGAACTCTGCGGACATTTATTTGTTAAGGTTGGAATTCGAAAAGATACACGTAAAAGGTTATGATCAAATACCCTTTAGCAACTCTATAGATGTAGGCAAGAGAATACTTAACGAAATTGAAAAAATAAAAGAACATATAGATGGTGAAAAAGAATTTAACACACTTCCAAACAAGGAATGGATACGATGCAGGCTTAATTACTTGAAGTTTAGATTTAATAACACGTTAGGATGTGAGAATCATTTTCTCAATATTGATAAGCTAATCCAATTTTTTTCGTCGTAGGATGAAATATTTTTCCATTTGCTTATTTATTCTTAGTAATTATTTCAAGGGTTTCATGCTTTTTGCTCACGTTTCCGAGTTTCACTCCAACTATAAGTTTCACTCCTTTTTCCATGGCAATATCTACTAATCTTTGGGTAATTATTCCATCAAAAATTATCGTTTCTACTTCTTCATTTTCGTTTATAGACTTAAGTACGTCTCTTACTGGAACTTCTTTTATGAGCGCGCCTTGCCGCGAATAGAACCTTGCTTTAAGTGTATTATTAAGTTCATTAAGTTCAGACATAAGTTCATCTCTTGTTTTTTTCACAATTTCTGGTTTCGGTTCTATTATTTCGGCTATTTTTTCAATATACTCATCAGATTTAGGAGCTTCTGTTTTTTTCTGTTCTGGTATATTGTAAGTATCCATTATTTGCTCTATCTGTTCAAGTATTGGTTGCGCAGAAGGCACGGAAAGGGTTTTTGATTCATGTTTTGGTAGAATCTTTTTTATTTCTTTATTTGTTTGTTCAATACGTTCGAATATTGGTTGTGCTTTTTTTATTTGTTCTTCTACCTGTTCATTATGTGCAATTATTTGTTGTTCTATTGCATGCATCTTAGGAGTTTGATAAGGTTGCGCAAAAGGTCTAGCTTTGTGGTCTTGGTCTTCAATTTGTTCATAAGGAATTTTGCTCCTGAGTACCTTTATTATTTCTTTTCGTGTAAGCTCTTCAACCTCCTTTCCGATAGGCGCGCGTGCAACAAAATCAATTTCAGTTCCGCCTTGTATAAGCGCGTTTAGAATTATATCCCCGCCTCTATCTCCATCTAAAAATGCGGTAATCTCTTTTCCATGCGAAAGTTCTACTATTGTTTTTGGAACTTTTGCTCCTCCAATTGCAATTACATTTGCAATATCGTTTTTAATCAGATTTATTACATCTGCTCTTCCTTCAACTATAATTATTTCATTTAGTTTATTTATACCAGGACCTGATGTAAGTTTATCTACGCCATATTCCACAACTTCCGTAATTTTGACTTGCTCGCGCACTAAATCACTTATTTCTTTGCTTTCTGGAATTTCAGTATTAAGCATATTTTTAAGCAATATCTTTGCCCTATCTATTAGTGCCTTTCTCTTTTGGTTTCTTGTATCTTCAATTTTTTGCACTCTCATTTTTCCGTCGCACGGACCAACCCTGTCAACCGCTTCTAACGAAGCCGCAATTATTGAAGTTTCCACCATATCTAAACTACTCGGTATTTTGATTATACCAAATGTTTTTCCATTTCTTGCATTAATATCAACGTCAATTCTTCCTATTCTACCGTTCTTTTGCAAATCTCTTAAATCCAAATCATCGCCGAGAAGTCCTTCGGTTTGTCCGAATACCGCTCCAACTACATCCGGCTTGTCTACAAGCCCGCTTATCTCAATTTCAGCGTATATAAGATATTTTACAGTATCAATATATGTTTTTCCCATGTTTACACCTCTAATTTATTCTGTGCGAGTGCGTGTATCTTTTTAAGCACTTCATCTGCATTTCCAATTATATCAAATATTTTTATGCGACTTTTTAGGCCCGTGCTTATCAAAACTTTTTTTCCTAACGCTTTAGAAAACAATTCCATAGCCTTAAGGTTCGCTTTATTATTCCTTGCTTCGGCAGGTACATAAATTTTAATGAGCCGATCTTTCAACGAAACCGAAAATTCCTTTGCATTCGGAATTATTCGTACTTTAATCTGCATTTTAATACCTCATGACGACAAAATATGCTGTGAATCCCACAGACTGAGGTCCGTAGCTGTGTGCATCCGTGGAAGTTCAGCCATATATAAGTAGAACAAAATTAGTAGGAAAGCTATACATTGTTGGCCGATTCTTCATTGCTTAAAGCTCTAATGGTCATCCATGTATAGCGTTAACGTTGTGCTATATTTCTTTCTTCAATAAGGTCAATAACAGAGGGTAACAAACGTGCCAAATCTCCTTCGCTTAGGATTCCTATTAACTCTTTTTGGTTGTTGATAACCGGAAGCCTTTTTATTTTGTTAGTTTTCATTGCATTTGCCGCATCCTCAAGGCTTGCAGTTGGATTAATAACTCTAAGCGGTTTTGACATCACATCATCAACATTCATCTTTGAAATATCCTTGTCCATTGCAATAGCATTATGCACAATATCGCGTTCGGTTATTATTCCGATTGCGTTCCTTCCATTTACTATTAGAATGGAACCAACATCATACCTTTTCATCAGTTTCGCTGCCTCAGACAAAGGACTACCTTTGTTTAACATTATGACCGTTTTTGTCATCACGTCTCCTACTCTTAATTCTGAACTCATAAATTTAATTTTGATAGTAAAAGTTTATAAATTACATGGTTATCGTCATAATTTAATAGATATAGTAAAAATTAATGTAAATCCAAAAAGGAATACTTTTATTTACTTTCAGATTTATTATTTTTTGTATGTGCGGCATTATTGGATATATTGGCTTTAGAAAAGCGTCAGAAGTAATTTTGCAAGGATTAAAAACTCTTGAATATAGGGGTTATGATTCCGCAGGTATTGCAATATCCAACGAAAAAGGAATAGAAATAAGAAAAGGTGCTGGAAAAGTCGCAGATGTTTCAAACTCGCTTTTGTTTACGTCGCTTAATGGAAAAATCGGCATTGGTCATAATAGATGGGCCACTCATGGAAAAGTATGCGATAAGAACGCGCATCCGCATTCTGATTGTTCTGGAAATATCGCGCTTGTGCATAACGGAGTAATTGAAAATTATTTCGTACTTAAAGAAGAACTTATATCCAAAGGGCATAAATTCAAAAGCGAAACAGATAGCGAAATAATTGTGCACTTAATAGAAGAAAATTGCAAATCAATGTGGTTGGAAAACGCATTTGTAGAAGCAATTGAAAAACTTCAAGGTTCGTACGCAATAGTTTTGGTTGAAAAAAGTGGTCAAAAACTCTTCGCAGCAAGAAAAAATAGTCCGCTTATTGTTGGAATAGGAAAGCAAGAGTATTTTTTCGCTTCGGATATTCCTGCAGTCCTTTCATACACAAAGAAAATTGTGCCAATAGAAGATGAGTGCATAGTAATCGCATCCCGCTCCGGATTTAAAATTTTTAATTTCACAGGAACAAAAATAAAACCAAAAATAATAAAAGTAAAATGGAGCTCTAAAGTTGCGGAAAAAGGAGGTTTTCCGCATTTTATGCTGAAAGAAATATATGAACAAAAACTCGCACTTTATAATTCTTTATCTACAAATGTTTCTAAAGCAAAAAAAATGATTGTAAATGCAAAAAATATTCATATAATTGCGTGTGGAACATCTTATCATGCAAGTATTATTTTTTCTATTTTATTGGAAAAACATCTGAAAAAAAATGCAAAGGCATTTATTGCATCAGAATATCGAACAATTGCCAATCCAGATAAAGATGTTCTTGCAATTGCGATTTCCCAAAGCGGAGAAACTGCTGATACATTGCAAGCAATAAGATTCGCAAAATCCAATAATGCAAAATTACTCGCACTTACAAATGTGGTCGGTTCAAGTTTAGCGCGCATTTCCAATGAAATAGTTTATCTTAATGCAGGACCAGAAATGAGCATTGCGGCAACTAAGACTTTTTCATCTCAGCTCGCAATTATTTACAAACTAATTTTTGAAAATTTAGAACAAAAAACGATTCCAAAACTTATAGAATCCGCACTTTCTCATGAACAAAAAATCAAATCACTTGCACCTAAATTGAAAAAAAAGAATGATATTTTTTTCATAGCAAGAGGGCTTTCCTATCCTATAGCAATGGAAGGTGCGCTAAAACTTAAAGAACTTTCCTATTTGCATGCAGAAGCTTATCCTGGAGGAGAACTTAAACATGGTCCATTAAGTTTAATTCGGTCCGGCGTGCCTATAATTGTACTTGCACCAGATGACGAATCGCTTCCTAAAATCTATGGAAACATAAAAGAAGTAAAGGCAAGAGGGGCATTTGTAATCGCGTTTACGAATAGCGCAGAAATAATTAAAGAAGTTGATATTGCTATTTCAATAGAAAAAACTCAATCTGAGCTATATCCCTTTTTAATGCTTCCAATTCTTCAATTATTGGCTTATTATGTAAGCGTTTCGCGTGGCATAGATCCTGATCGTCCAAGAAATTTAGCGAAATCAGTAACTGTAGAATAAAAAAGTAACAGTCTAAAATTTCCCTATCTCGTACATTTTGTCTTTTAAGACGTGGCTAAGGTAATAGATATAATTTTGTCCTTTTAGCTTCGCAGAAGTGCATAAAGATAATTATTTGTTGGTTTAACTTCTGAAAATTCAAGAAAAGTAAAATTCTTTTTCGTGAATCATATGCTGATCGCAAAAAATACTCAAAAAATTTATTTCAAATTAGTT
>DYTL01000062.1 GCA_020726005.1 Microcaldota archaeon
AATTGGCATTTATTTCGTTTTCATTATTTACCCGAAATTTTTTGTTTTTCTTATGACGTTTTCCGATAGATTTTTAAGTGCTTATTTAAAGATATAGTTGGTGATTTACATAAAACACATTCTTGTTACTGCTGCACTTATTTATGCGAATGGACCTCTTCATCTCGGACACATAAGAAGCACATACCTTCCCGCAGATATATATGCAAGATATTGTAGGCTTGCAGGAAACGAAGTTCTTTATATTTGCGCGACTGATGAGCATGGTACGCCAATCATTATAAACGCAGAAAAGGAAAAAAAGGGTCTGAAAGAGTTTGTTGATTTTTATTATGAAAAAGATAAACATGAATTTGAACAATTAGGTTTTTCTTTTGATATTTTTCATCGCACATCTAGTGTAGAAAATAAAAAAATGACCGA
Source organism: Microcaldota archaeon (assembly GCA_020726005.1). Classification (GTDB taxonomy): domain Archaea; phylum Micrarchaeota; class Micrarchaeia; order Anstonellales; family Bilamarchaeaceae; genus JAHJBR01. The sequence continues at coordinate 424 of DYTL01000062.1, forward strand.
GCACATATTTGCTAAATTAAAAGAAAATGGACATATTTATCAGAAAGAGGTTGAACAGTTTTACTGCGAAAAATGCCTTCGTTTTCTCCCTGATCGCCTTGTAGTAGGAACTTGTCCATACTGTAAATCCAAGGGGCAATACAGTGATGGGTGCGAAGTTTGTGGAAGGGTTCTGAAAACCAGTGAAATCTCTAAACCCAAATGTATAACATGCAAAACTAGCCCAATAATGAAAAAATCCATGCACTACTTTTTTAAACTCAGTTTTTTTTCCTTCAAACTAAAAGAATATATTAAAAATCCAAATTTCCAGACAGAGGTTACGAATTATGTGCTCAATTGGATAGATTCAGGACTAATTGACTGGGATATTTCTCGTGATATGGACTGGGGCGTACAAATTCCAGGAGAGAAAAGCAAAGTTTTTTATGTATGGTTTGATGCACCAATAGGATATATAAGTAGCACAGTTGCTGCAACTCCAGAATGGGAAAATTTCTGGAAGAAAAATTCAAACGCGAAATCAGAGTCAAAAAAAATGTCACGTTCTTCGTTCAACAATTCTCACGCAAAACGCGAAATAGTGCATTTCATAGGCAAAGATATTTCTTATCATCATTATCTTTTTTGGCCTGCAATGCTCATGGGCGCAAATGATAATTTTTTGCTTCCTAATGCAATTCCAGTGCGCGGTTATCTTAATCTTGAGCATAGAAAGTTTTCCAAGAGTAAAGGATGGTTCGTTTCAATTAGCGATTTTTTGGCTGAATTTCAACCTGATTATTTGAGGTATTATCAAACAGCTATAACTCCTCATAGCGTAGAAGACGCGAATTTTGTCTGGAAAGAATTTGGCACGCGCATAAATACTGAACTCGTTTCAAACTTAGGTAATTTCGTCCATCGCACGCTCACTTTAATAAAAAAAATTTCCAATTCCGAAATTCCAAAACCAGAGCTTAGTAATAAGGACAAAAAGCTTCTTGCGAAAATAACAGAAACAAAAGAAAAGACCTCGGAATTATTGGAAAAATTCGAATTCCGTGAGGCACAAGAAGAAATAATGCATACAACTTCGGAATTCAACAAATATCTAAGCGAACGCGAACCATGGAAAGATAGGAATGCGAAACGCGTAGCAACAACACTTTATGTTTCCTTGCGTTGGGTTTCTGCACTCGCAACTTTGCTTCAACCGTTCCTCCCATTTAGTTCGCAAAAACTCGCAAAAATGTTAGAGATAAAAATTTTAAGTTGGAATGATGCGGACAAAGAGTATTTAAAACAAGGTGCGAAACTCGGTGAAATAGAAATGCTGTTTAAGAAGATAGAGGATAAACAAATAGAGAAAATGGAACAACGGTTGAAAAAATGAATAACTTCGTTGTACTAAATCGACCCACGAGCCAGATGACACTAAATAGAACTATTCTTATTAATGTTGAAATAAAAACAGCACTTATAATGTTGGATTTATTGTGCGCCGCACTTAGAAACCCAAACAAAACAAATGCGAACGAACTTGATAATTATATACGTTCAACACTCGCAAACGCAAATGCACGTGCAATCTTTGAAATTATTGAAAGAGAAATAAAACGTCAAAATGTAAGTAATGAATTTAAAATACGTAAAAATGAATCCGATGCTTTCTTTACATATGCGAGCGCAGGAAAAACAGAGGAAAAATTCCGTGCACTTTTTGATCTTCAGCAAGACGTGAAAAAAAGTGCAGAAGCGATTTTAATTTTGGATGCAAACGCAGAAAAAATGAGTGAATCCCAACTATCTAAAATAATTGCGCTTATGGAAAGGGAAGAATTGAAAAAGGACGACATAGCAAGCGTGTTAGGTAAAACTCCTTTTCCGGAACTTGCAGATGCAATATATCTATTAATACGCAAACAAGAAGCCGCTGCAATAGCTGCACAGAATTTTTTAGACCTTGACAGAAACGAATGCCAGAAAATATTTGGAATAGAACCAAAAAATGAAATATTTTCGCTTTTAACTATTTATAGGAAAATTGTTGGTGATGCAAAATTTGCAAAAATCCGCGAGAGCGCAATGTACGGTAATCTTGCAGCTATACTTGCCGAGATAAAGAAAATGGGACTAATGGCACAGTATATCTTTTTCGTGTTACTCGCTCCACACTTAATACGTAATGGAATGTGGAATTCAGCAATACTCGGAATATTCTTCAAAACCTTACGCGAAATAGATAAAACATCGCAGAAAGTAGGCACAAATTCAAACAAAATGCAAATTAGATATATGCATAAACTAAAAAAATTCCTATCCAAATTCGCGGATTTCAAGGGTATTAATTTTTCAATGTTCTCATCTGCATTCCTTTCTGCATTAAAGTGATATGATGGAAAAGTTGTTAACAAACCTTATTCCAAGCAAACTGAATTTTGAAAATGCACTAATTTTCCTTAAATATGTAAAATCATTATATTTTAGTATAGGAGAAATGGAAATTCCGTTACCTGAAGAAAAAGAATATGCCGTGGAAATTTCTGATAAGGAAAATTTTGAGGAATTCTTAGATTCTAATTCAGATTCATTTCACCAGTCGCTTATTTTTTCTGATTTTCCATTCACTAAAAGAGGTGCATTCGCATTTGCTGCGCTTTCAACTGAAATCGCAAAAACCGCGCCACAACTTGAGAAGGGTAAGGACGCAAAGATTTTTAGTTTTGGAAAAATTAAAAATACGGATTGGAATTCGCGTATTGAAGATGTTAACAATCCAAATAAAATTAACAGAATTTTAGATTCGCTTCCGTGCAATGCAACCTTAAATCCGAAGATAAAAACGCAATATGCAGTACATAGTGATGGAACTAACGTAAATTGTTATATGCGCATTAATAATTGGAAAAAATATCTCTCAATTCCATTTTCTGAAAATGTATGGCAAATTCCAGGAAAGCGTTTTCTTGCTGTTTATTCCGCAGATAACGGAATTTACGAAGGATTTCATCCTTCAATCGGTAATCTTGTTTTTGCTGCAACCCCTCATATAGAATATGGTTGGATTAGTGAGGAAGTTAATATAAAAAACCTTAGAGATGTTGCAATAGAATTCGCTGAATTTTATGATGAAATTTACGGATTGAAAAATTCAAAACAGTTTTTGGACTTTTTTGTGCTCTCTTCAATACTTAAACATAACGCATTTGCAGAAGTTGGTACAAAAAAAATGTATTCATCGGAATTTTTTGCAAACATTCCCTACATGTTTTTAAAAGCAGAAATGGAAATTGCAAAAAATAATTTGCAGGAAGCACATTTTCTTTTACGTACAATTTCCGATTTGTCTTTACTTACTTTACGTGCAGCTCCGTTTGGAGGAAGAATGCTTTCACTTACAAAATTTTTTAATGAGAAGGAAAACATTGCGCTACGCGAATTTGTGTTTTCCGAAGGCGTAGTGGAAATGTTACGTAGTTTAGAAATTGATTTAGAAAAATCAGTTTCCAACGCACCGTTTGTTCTAAAAAAAGGAAAGAATTATTCGATTGAAAAAGGTCAAATATTTATGAATTTCGGAACTCTGATTGCACTTATGCATGCATCTGGCTTTTTTACTAAATATAAAAACGCATTCTGGAATTCATTACGTTCAGCTAATGCCGCACTTTTCTTAGCTTCTTATAAAGATAAACTTTCCATTTTAGAGGAAGAAACAATAGTTGCGCGCGGTTCGGACTTAATTAAAATTGAATTCACAAACCACAAAATCATTATAAAAAGAGCGATGATTCTTGAAAACGGAAAAGCAAAAGAAATTAAACTCCACCTTGCAAAATTAATTGAAATTGTGGACAAACGTTCTGTGAATGAGCGCAATTTTATAGAAGAAATAGGAAACTATGGTGAAGTAGTATATGAATTTGCAGGAAAAGAAAATATGGTACTTGTAAGTTCAAAAAGGTTTTACTAATGGAAAATTTGGAGATGTAATGGAAAAAATAAAACTCGAAATTGCTGGAGAAATTTCACTTTCCAATGATGCTGGTTCAACAATGAAAAAGTGGAGAGAAATATTTGGCATTTCACAAGTTGAGCTTGCCCGTTATCTTAATATAGGCGTATCTACAATAAGCGATTACGAAGCAAACAGAAGAAAAAGTCCTGGTACCGCAATAATAAAACGACTTGTGAACTCGCTTTTTGAAATAGATAGACAGAAAGGAGGTACAATAAGCCAAAAGTTCCTTGAAAGTGAGAAGGATATAGAAAATTATTTCAAAGTTCATGAATTTGCAAGAGGTGTAGTTGTAAGCGACTTTGCAAAACTCATAGAAGGCAAAATACTAACAAATTATAATTTAACAGATAACAAACAGATTTATGGATATACGCTAATTGACTCGCTGAAAGTGATTTTAGAAATGCCGTTTTCTTATTTTCCGCGCATATATGGTAATGTTTCCGAACGTGCATTCATCTTTACAGGAGTAAGCACTGGAAGAAGCCCTATGGTAATAATTCGGGTTTCGCCATCAAAACCGAGTGTAGTCGTACTTCATGGAATAGAAGATGTAGACAAACTCGCACTCAAAATTTCTGAAAAAGAAAGAATTCCAATTATTATTACGAAATTAGATATAGGAAAAATAATGGAAAAATTGGGCAAAATTTAAT
>DYTL01000003.1 GCA_020726005.1 Microcaldota archaeon
GAAATAAATTTTTTGAGTATTTTTCGCGTTTTTTAGTATTTTTTAGCGAATTTATTGTTAAACTGCGAAATTATGAATTGAATATGTTCTCTTAAATGTTGATTATTATACTCTAGTATATCGTATGAACCTCTCTTAAACCTGCTATGCTGTTTCTGCGTTACGCACTGGTTGTCATCTGATTTAGATATAAATACATTTTTAGATATAACATTTTTAAATATATATACATTTTGGCTAGTTTGCATAGTTATAATTTATATAGAAAAATTTATAAATATTTGTTTTTTTAATTATGCGAATATTTAATTATGCAAATAGGGGATTTTTATATTTTTCCTGTAATTTTAAGTTATGACACAAAAAATTATTCTTTTAATATTAGATGGTTTGGGAGATCTGCCTGTTTCAGGAAAAACTCCTCTCCAAGCAGCGAAAAAACCAAACATTTTAAAACTCGCTTTAAAAGGCATGCAGGGTTTAATGAGTACAATTGGAAGAGGAATAGTTCCGGGAAGCGATACTTCGCATTTGCAAATTTTAGGTTATGAACCAGATAAATATTATCCGGGAAGAGGACCGCTTGAAGCATTAGGTGCTGGAATAAAATTAATAAGTGGAGACATTGCATTCCGCGCGAATTTCGCAACTATCTTGGGTAATAAAATTACTGATAGGCGCGCAGGACGCATAGATAATTCTATTGCAAAAGCACTTGAAAAAGAAATTAATATGCAGATAGATAATGTACAGGTGATTTTCAAAGCGACTTTTGAACATCGTGGGGTTATTGTTTTAAGGGGAAAGGGTCTAAGTGCAAATATTTCACCTACTGATTTGCACTGTCTCGGCGAGTTTAAATTATCAGTACCTTTGGATTCTACTCCTGAAGCAAAAAAAACAGCATATATAATAAATACACTTACAAGAATCGTGCGCGCAAATCTCGAATCCAATCCAATAAATATAGAAAGAAAGCAAAAAAATCTTCCATTGGCGAATATTATTATTGTGCGAGGTAGCGGCACTTTTAGAAATATAATTAAATTCAACGAAATGCACGGAATAATAGGTGCTTGTATTGCAGGCGGTACATTGTATAAAGGAGTTGCGCGTTATATTGGAATGGATGTAATAGATGTTCAGGGCGCAACCGGAACCAAAAACACGAATTTGAAAGCAAAGGGATATGCAGCACAAAAAGCTTTGGAAAAATACGATTTTGTTTTTGTGCATGTAAAAGCAACAGATAGTTTCTCTCATGATGGCGATGCTAAAGGTAAACGCAAATTTATAGAAAAAATAGATAAAGAACTAATTCCTATCCTAGAAAAAACCGGAGCCGCAATTGTAATTACTGGTGATCATAGTACTGCTTGTACAAGAAAATGCCATACTGGATATGAAATTCCTATTTTAGTTTATGAAAAAGAAGGAAGAAGCGATGCGCTTAAAGGATTTGATGAGATAAGTGCAATGAAAGGCGGGTTTGGCTATATTCTAGGAAAAGATGTTATGCCAATTATTCTAAATATACTTGGAAAAGCGAAGATGTATGGAAGTTAGATTATACTACATTTATTTTTAGATATTGCGTACCAGCATCAACGCTTTCAGTTAGCTTCTCAAAAAATTCAACAGGATCAAAAAGCGTAATTTTTCCTTTTAATTTTTCTCTTAATTGACGTATAGCCACTTCCCTTATAGAAAGTTTTTCCTTATCTTGCTCTTTCATTTGTTTTATTTTTTCTCTTAAACTCAAAATATTCAAATTATTTTGTATATAAATTCCATCGGAATATGTAAATGAAATATCGCTTGCGATGAGTCCTTCTTTAAGTGTTCCGTTCAATCTTATTTTTAGAATCGCGTCCTTATATTTTATTCGCATTTCGTCTATCCAAGCATCTATTTTTTCTTTCACTTCCCGAAGTGAAGCATTTTCAAATTTCATTTCAATGTAAAAGAAAAGCCTGCTTGGAACTGCGACTAACTCACAGGTTTTTTTATCAGTATTGTAAATAATATAATGTCGTTCACCTTGTTCATCATTCTTTAATTGTGTTATTACTGTGCTCCCTGGAATAAGTAGTTTTCCTTCTAATTCATTATAATTTTTATGTATATGTCCATTAATTATCAAATCAAAAGGCAAATTTCTAATATCATCAAGCGAAAGTTCTTCATCATTGCAGCAAACAAACTCTTTTATGGATTGGTGTATCACAAGTATTTTAAAAGCATCAACAGGTAGTTTCGTAATTTCTGTGCTAAGCAATTTATTAAGTGCTTTTTTAGCTAATTCTTCAGGAACGCTTCCCATACATACAAGTGCCAATTTTTCGTTTTCAGTATCAATAATTTCTGTTTTGCCATGAACATAATGAATATTTGAAAGGCACGCAAGTAATTGGAGCGGATTAACCATATCATTACTGCGTCGTTCGTGATTACCATGTATTACATAAATCGGTTTTTTTATCGCGGAAAAAATATTAGCAGTTCTTTTAAGGGTTTCTAATTTCGGTATCTTTATATCAAATATATCTCCGGCAATTATAATGATATCTGATTTCTTCTCTGCATCTTTAAGTGCGTATTCTGCCTGTGCGAATGCATCTTCTTCAAATCTTGAGTAACCAAAATGAGTATCAGCAATTATTCCAAGTTTCATAAAAGATTTAAATAGTGAAGTTTATAAAAAGCATATGCCTAACGAAATTATTTTCTATCTTTCGGTTATTGTAATCATCCTAATTGCTTCTTACATTGGGACAAGATAGAGTTTTTGTTGGGCCCATAGCTCAGCCAGGCTAGAGCGTTCGACTGATAAATTCTTAAGAATTTAGATATCGAAAGGTCTTGAGTTCAAAAGTTTTTGCTAACATGAAAATTTGCCAGTAAAGCTGACAATCTCAATGGGCCCATTATAATTTTGATTCTATCTCATTAATCTTTGCATCGGTTTTTATACTTTTTTCACAAAAATGAGTTCGCGTAGCTCTAAACAGATTCTTTTTTAATTCCGTGATAAGCTCTCCGATTTTTGGAACATTTGGATATTTTTTCCTTTTACAAATATCATGTACATTATAATAAAATTGAGGCATATTAGTCTCTTCAATAAGTAAATTCAACATTTTTTCTAATTCGGTTTTATCTGCATAATTTCGTTTAGCGTTTAGTTTTTTCATTTTTTCCAAGAATTTTTTATTGTGCAATTCTCCAAGCCAGAGAAGGCCAGCATAATCAGTATCTTTTTTGCAGTTCATGCAAATTCTATTTGGAAATTTTCCTATTTCCCTGTATCCACAATGAAAACAATAGGAAACATAACCAAGAGTGTGCGGAATTTCACTTGCTTTTTCAGCAGAGCGCGAAATTTTTAATAAAATTTTAATATAATGCCTATCTGAAATTGAATAAAACGGTTCAATTCCAAAATCAAATTGAGAAGCAAAATCGCCTATTTTTTTTAGTAAAATTCTGGTTCCTATTTCATGCGTAAATTCATTTCTTAAATTTTTTGCCCCATATTTTTTCAGGCACGCACGCATATTTTCTCCGCACAATACAGCAACATCTGTAGCAGTAATTGAAATATATCCTCTTCTTTTTTTTCTGAATGAGTAAAACGCATTGTTCAAATAATGGATCGGCGAACCAAACGGGTCTAATTCTATAAAATCAAATTCGTTTTTTATAACAAATTCGTTAAAATCTACATTATAAATTTCAGCATTCTTAATTTTATTATTTTTAATATTTTTTTCAATTATTGCAGATGCAATTTTCCATATATCTAAAAAAACAATTTTTTTCACATTTTTGTTTTCCTTTGAGTATCTTAATCCGCGAATTCCTGATGCGGCAAAACCGTCTAAAATACTAATATCTTCATTTATCGCGCCAATAGAAAGAGAACCAAAACTACGACTAAATCGCATATTTGAATTGTAAAAAAGTTTGTCAATTTCAAATTTTATTTCTTCTTCCATCATAAAATTCACCATAAGTCCTTAATAAACTCCCTTAATGCAGACGTAGCATAGCTTCCGGAAGGCAGAGAAAATGTAAAAATATTATTTTGGTATCCAAAATTTTTTAATGGTGCAAGAAGCACGCGATAAGTGCCTTTAGAATTAATTTCAGGTAATGCTCTTATCTTAAAATCTATTTTTCGAATATCGAAGCGTTCAAGAATTTCATTTTCACGTTCGTTCAATTCTGTTTCATAACCTATTATTTTACCTACAATATGTCTTTTATTAGTTTTTTTGTTTAAATTCGGGAAATCGAGATTTCCGCGCACTTGTGGAGATTCACAATAATATTCACCTTCTTCAAGTTTTAGTTTGCCTTCAGCAAGCCGTTCTGAAAGTGTAATATTAAATAAATAGGATTGGAATGCATGCACGAATAAAAGTAAAATCTGTCGTGATAGTTTTCTAAACGCACCTCCATAATCATTAGGATATTTTGCAAGATGCGAAAGCATTAGTCGTTCTAATTTAAGATGTTTTGGAAAGTATACAAGCGCTTTTTTATAATCTTTTTCTTCGCGAAGTTGTTTTCGTGCTGCGATTGCATAAGCATTCGTTTCATTGGATGAATCCATTAAATACGTTTCGGCCGCGTTTCTTAATTCACTTCTTAAAAGCATTTCCCCAATAATGTGAGTATTTTCTCTGCTCCCTCCAAATCTTTGTGGTCCGAAATAATTCGGAAATTCTCCATTAAGTTCTGAAAATATTTCATTTACTATATTTCTATTAACATTACCAGAAACTTTTATCTTAAATCGGTTTCCTAAAAGCACTCCCAAATCCATTTTTATATTTGAATTCCATGCACCGAGTATTTTTATTCCATTTATCTTTAATCCTAAAATGCTTTCCTTTTTTACTCCAAATGCAGACATAAGCTGCGTAGTAATCGCGCGTTTATCTTTTGTACCTGCGTAATTTATTCGCTTTGGAGATATATGTAAATAAGAAGCGATTTTTCTTGCGGCATCTGTTGTACTCCAATCCTCTTTTTGCAAAACAAAATGCACAAACTGATTTCCATTGTTCGCTCGTTCGATTGATTTATTACATTCAAGAATAGTTCCGTCTTGCATTATTTCTTCTACTACAAAATCAGAAACTTCTTGTTTTATTGCGCAATTTACATGTTTAGATTTAGAAGAAAGGTAGCTAAGCATAAAAAAGATAACGTGGAAAAGAATTATAAAATCTATTTTTAAATCCCAACTACAAAAATATAGACCTATGCAACTTATTATAGCGGAAAAACCAAAAGTAGCTGGCAAAATAGCCGCATTTATTGGAACCAATGTCATAAGAAAGTCCATCGGTAGCGTGAGCTATTACGAAACAACTGTTAATGGAAAGATAGTGTTCGTGGCTCCGGCAGTGGGACACATGTTTACTCTAATGGAAAAAATAAAAACCAAAAGTTATCCTACGTTTGACGTTGAATGGGTGCCATTGTATAAGGCAAGCAAAGGCGCACATTATACAAAAGGATATGTTGATTTGCTTACTCAACTTTCAAAACAAGCAGATGAATTAGTAATAGCAACGGATTATGATATAGAAGGAAGTTTAATCGGATATAATGTTTTTCGTTTCTGTTATGGAAAAAAGAATGGAAAAAGAATGCAGTTTTCAGCGCTTACACCACGCGATATACGCAAAGCTTATGAGAATACCGGTGAATTAGATTATTTAAATGCATATGCGGGAGAAGCCAGACATACATTGGATTGGTATTACGGCATAAATCTTTCGCGCGCGCTTATGAGTTCAATTATAAAAAATAAGGGATTTAAAATAATGAGTATAGGGCGAGTGCAAGGACCAACACTCGGTTTGCTTGCAGAACGTGAAATTGAAATTAAGAATTTCGTTCCAACACCTTATTGGGAAATTTTTGCATATACAAAAAACATTGCATTTAAACACGAACAAGATAGGTTTTTGCAAAAAGATCAAGCAAAACTTATTTTTGAAAAAATCGGAACCAAAGGAATAATTGAAGATGTACAAAAAGAGGAAAAAACGATTTATCCATACCCGCCATTTGATTTAACAACCCTTCAATTAGAAGTATACAAATTATTTGGATTTGCTCCATCTCAGACACTTGAAGTTGCACAATCTCTTTACGAAAGTTCATACATCTCATACCCAAGAACAAGTTCGCAGAAACTACCTCCGAATTTAGGACTTCGAAACATAATTAAAAAGATTGCAGAAATTCCAGAATATAGTGAAAAGGCTGATGAATTTATCAAAAATGAATGGTTCAAACCGTTTCAAGGAAAAAAAGAAGACCCTGCACATCCTGCAATCCATCCAACTGGAATCTATGGGAAAATGGATGAAAAAGAAAAAAAACTGTATGATTTAATAGTGCGAAGATTTCTTTCGGTTTTTGCTCCACTCGGAAAGAAAGAACTAACTATTGTAAAGTTGAACAGCAACAACGAAAAATTGTTTGCAAAAGGAGCAAGAATAACCGAGCCAGGCTGGACGAAATTTTATGGCGATTATTATACAATAGAAGATGTATTTCTTCCAGAATTTATAAAAGGCGAAAAGGTTATAATTACAGATAAAAAATTAGAAAAAAAGCAAACCAAACCACCTAAAAGATATACTCAGGCATCGCTTATTTCCGAACTTGAAAGTAGGCACCTTGGAACAAAGGCAACGCGTTCAATGATAATAGATACTCTCACTAATCGCGATTATATCCGCGGTAGAACTATTGAAGTTACTGATTTTGGAATGTCCGTATATCATACACTGAAAAAAAATGCCGCACATATATTGGATGAACAACTTACACGCAAAATAGAGGAGGATATGGAAAAAATCCAAATCAATGAAATGACAAAAGAAGTGGTTGTACAGGAAGGAAAAAATGCGCTATTAGAAATTTTAAATGAATTCAAACAAAATGAAACAGAAATAGGAAAAGAACTCAAATCCGTACTTGATGAAACCGAACTCAAAGATAAAATAGTTGGTAAATGCAATCTATGCAGCGGAAACTTAAAAATAATTAATTTTAGAAGGAGTAATTTTATTGGATGTACTAACTATCCAAATTGCAGAAATTCATTTCCGCTTCCTAGATATGGATTTCCAAAACCAACCGGCAAAATATGTAAAATAGATAATATGCCAATCGTATTAATAATGCGCGAAAAAGGAAACCGATTTGAAATGTGTATAGGAAAAGATTGCCCAAGTAAGGCAAACTGGAACAAAAAGGAAATAATAAAAGAAACAACTGTAAAGAAATCTAAAACAGATAAAAAAAGTAAATCAATTAAACAAATTAATACACATTAAATGTGGCGAAACCTCCAAACTTATTCGGAGATTAATCAAACGATTTCACAGAAGAGATTTGTTTAGAGATAGGAACTACTACTTTTTTGGTAAATACCTATATATAAGTAATATTGTTAATAAACGTATGAAGCGAGTATTAACGTCCATAGAACAAGCACTGTGCGAACTCAAAAAAGGAAATTTCATAATTGTATATGATGGCGATAAACGCGAAGGGGAAGCTGATTTAATGTTCCATCCGAAATTCGCAACTGCTGAAAAAATAGAAGTGCTTAGAAAAGATGGAGGTGGACTTATTTGTCTTGCAATAGGAAAAGTGAATGCAGAAAAAATCGGACTTAAATTTATGACCGAAATTATGCGAAATTCTGGTATGGAAAGAATAGTATGCAGAAAAACAGTTTATGGAGATGAACCTGCATTTTCTATTTCAATAAACCATAAAAAAGTATATACAGGAATAACAGATAATGATAGGACGCACACAATAACGGAATTCGCGAAATTGATAGAACACGCAAACAAAAAAGAAGAATTTGAAAAAAACTTCTATACTCCTGGACATGTTTTTCTTCTCGTTGGAAGAGGAATTGAAAACCGTAAAGGACATACAGAACTTGGTTTAGAACTTGCTAAGTGTGCGGGAATGAGCGAAACAATAGTAATGTGCGAAATGCTTGGAAAAAAAAATGCGCTTACGAAAAAAGAAGCAATAAAATATGCAAAAAAGAAAAATATTCCGTTTATTGAAGGAGGATTTCTATGAAAATTAAAATTGGAATAGTTGATACGATGTTCTCGCGCGTGAATATGGGCGAAATTGCAATCGATGAGATAAATAATTTTTGCAAAAATAAAAATTATCCTAAAATACAAATTATTCGGACTACTGTTCCAGGAATAAAGGATTTGGCTCCAGAATGCAAAAAACTTCTTGACTCAGGTTGCGATATTTGTATGGCATTAGGAATGGTTGGTGGTGCGCCGATAGATATGCGATGTGCGCACGAAGCATCGCTTGGAATAATGCAGGCAAAACTCATAACAAATAAGCATATAATTGAAGTGTTTGTACATGAGAACGAAGCATGGAACGAAAACAACTTTTATTCGATCTGCGAAAATCGGATACAAAAGCATGCGCGCAATGTGGTTTTATTAGTAATAAAACCTGATGAATTAATAAAAAATGCTGGAAAAGGCATACGGCAAGGAAAAGAAGATGAAGGTACAATAGAACCAAATAAAGAAAAACAAATTACACTTGGATTTGCAGTTGCAGAATTCAACAAAAAATTCGTGGATGAAATGACGAACTACGCAATTAACGAAACAAAATTACAAAATGCAATTGTGCATTCCATAATAAGAGTACCCGGAACATTTGAAATTCCACTCGCAGTGAAAAAACTATTCTGTGAAAAAAAGATAGATGCAATCGTAACGCTTGGTTATGTAAAAAAAGGAGAAACAAAACATGATAAGATAATTTCGGAAAATGCCGCACTGGAAATAATGGAGTTATCTCTTGAAAATAGGAAACCTGTTAGTCTGGGAATAATAACAATCGCAAATGAAAAACAAGCCGAAGAAAGAAAAGAGGATTACGCACGTAGAGCAGTACAATCAGCAATAAAATTCGCAAAAGAGCTGAAAAAATAAAAAAGAGGAGGAATATGAACAATGCGAAATTCCCAACAAAATTCGGAAAATTTAAGATATATATATACGAAAATTGCGGAACAGGAAATATAGCACTTGTTTATATAACAAAACTAAAAACTGAATACAAAAACAAAAAACTTCCTAAATTTTCCGAACCCGTGCTTGTACGCGTGCATTCCAAATGTACTACTGGGGATGTTTTTCATTCGCTCAGATGCGACTGCGGCGAACAATTAGAAAAATCGATTGAAATAATAAAAAAAGAGGGTGCAGGAATAATTCTTTATCTTGATCAAGAAGGAAGAGGAATTGGTCTTGCGAATAAAATCAGAGCTTATAAATTACAAGATAGCGGATTAGATACAATTGAGGCAAATCACCAACTTGGATTCGAATGCGACGCGCGAACGTATACTATTGCTTCAAAAATGCTAAAAAAATTAGGAGTAAGAAAAATAAAACTAATTACTAATAATCCAAAAAAAATGGAAGGACTTGTGAAGAACGGAATAAAAATCACAAAGCGAATTCCTTTGATTATAAAACCAAATAGGTATAACAAGAAATACTTAAAAACAAAAAAAGAAAAGATGGGGCATTTTTTATGAAGTTTATGAAATTCGCACTTGCACTCGCGAAAAAAGGAACCCCTTCTCCTAATCCTTATGTTGGTGCAATAATTGTAAAGAACGGAGAGATTATCAGCAAAGGATATCATAAGAAAGCCGGAATGCAGCATGCTGAAATTGAAGCGTTAAAAAACCTAAAAAATCCCAAAGATGCTCGCGGGGCTGAAATGTTTATTACACTTGAACCATGCAATCATTATGGAAAAACTCCTCCGTGCACCAAAGCCATAATTGAAGCTGGAATTAGAAAAATTATATTTGCTATGAAAGATCCGAATCCAAATGTTAGGGGTAGTGGAGAAGAAAAACTTAAAAAATACGGTATACATGTAGAAAAGGGAATGTGTGAAGCTGAAGCGAAAAAATTAAACGAAGTTTTTATCAAGTATTCAATTACTAAATTGCCTTTTATTGTCTTGAAATCAGCAATGAGTATGGATGGAAAAATTGCAACACGTACCGGCGATTCAAAATGGATTACTTGCGAAAAATCAAGAAAATATGTACATAAATTACGAAGCAAATATGATGCGATTCTTGTTGGAATAAATACTATTTTAAAGGATAATCCTTTACTTACCGTAGGAATTAAGAATAAAAAAGATCCAATAAAAATAGTTCTTGATGATACACTTAAAATTCCTTTAAATGCAAAAGTTGTTGATTCTAATTTAATTATTGCAACATCTGAAAATTATAATATTCAACAAAAAATTAAACTCGCGCAAAAAGGTGTAAAAATAATTGTTTGTGGAAAAAAAGAAGTGAATTTGAAAGTCCTTTTGAAAAAACTTGGGAAAATAAATATAACTTCTATTTTAGTTGAAGGTGGAAGCGAAGTACAAGGAAGCTTTTTTGACGAAAAATTAGTAGATAAAGTCGTTCTTTTTTACGCACCTAAAATTATTGGCGGACGTAAAGCTAAAATCGCAATTGGCGGAAAAGGAATTAAAAATATTCCTTCAGCAATAAAACTAATTAACGGAAACATGAAAAAATTAGGAGATGATTTTGTATTTGAAGCGTATACACACTCTAATAAATAATTATTTTTTTCCGTTTGTGCGCTTAATCAAATTTCTGAAATCATACATAAGTCCTTTGAATGGATAAATGGTAATTATATTCGCCATCAATTCTATTGTTCCCTTATTCCTTGGCGGTGTTTTTACTTCTCTTATGTTCGCATTAACTATAAATGCAACTACAATTCGTAATAATCCAGCAATTACGAAAAGAATATGGAATGAAAGAATAGATTTCGCACCTAAGAATGAAAGTAAAAAACCTCCAACCATTGTTCCAAAAAATGTTCCTGCACCTAGGAATAAATATGCATGACCTGATGCCTTTATGCGTTCTTCTGGTTTTGTAATCTCATACAAGTAATTAAAATAAGAAATTGTAACACCTGCCCAAATCATACCTACAAACGCCCATGCGAGTATTGCCTGAATAGGAGTATAAACAAATACAAAAACAAAACTTGGGAGCGATATAATCGTAATTGAAGAAATTAATACTTTCTTTGTTCCGTATTTTTCTATTAATCTACCCCAATGAGGGGCCGCAAGTACGTATAAAATAATGAAGGATATTAGCGCTGCAGAAAACGAAATATAATCAAATTTCAATATATCCAATAAGTAAACCGTTAAGTATGCTCCACTTATATTTATCACAAAAAATATCAGAAAAAGTATTAGTGAATATTTATATGCTTCCTTTCTTACTTCTAATTCTTTTCTTGCATGTGGTTTTGGATCCCAGTGCAATTCAAGAAAACATGCTCCAATAAGTCGGGAGAGAAATGCAATCACAAATAAAATAGCAAAGCCAACAAACACATCTGTCTTCATTGAATCCAAAAAAAACCCTGCGAAAAGAAGCACACTAAGCCCTACTAACTGTGTTATGCTATTTCTGTATCCAAACCAACTTGCCCGTATTTTTTCAGGCACTACATCGCCCATAAGCGCGACCCATGCTGGGTTTGCTATTCCACCGAAAAAATATATGAGTATGGTTATTAGCACTAAACCCGTATTTACCAATTCAGGACCAAGTGGTTTGGTAAAATAAGCAAGCAATGCAAGAAAGAGCCACATTAACGACTGAATAACTCCGCCCCATACAAGAATTTTTTTACGCTTCCATCCAAAATCAGAAAAATATGCGCCAATTTTTTGTGCTATTCCGTCTAAAAAAGGAGGAACTGCATTTAAGGCACTTATAATAAGGATAGGCGCATTAATCGCAATAGCGAATGGAGTTAGGAACGAAACACCGGCTTGAGACATTACAACATATAAACTACCATCTATTATGGAATAACGCATTGTATCTGTTCGTTTTTTCTGATAATCCATAATTATTTAATTTATTTTATACAAATAAAAAGACATAAGTGAACCTTCACATGCTAAAGTTCGTAAGTTTTCTTGTGCGCCATTTGATAAAACTTTTTTTGAAAATAGAGAAAATAGAAATCTTTTTTAAATGGGAGTCTAATATAATAAATTAATTCAAACCTTGGGTGATTTTGTGATAAGGGAATTAATTATAGTTGCGCGAGATAAAATCGGGCTTTTAGCAGATATATCTTATATACTTACAAAGGAAAAAATAAACATAGAACAAATAGGTGCGAATGCTATTGGAAATAATGCAGTTATTTCGCTTGGCGTGCTCAGCGCGAAATACAATAAAGCAAGATCTGCGTTAGAAAAGAACAAATACTCAATTCTTCCAATGGAATCGATAATTGTAAAAATGAAGGATAAATCAGGCGCGCTTGCTGAAATGACTAGAAAACTTGCAAATGCAAAAATAAGTATTCTCAATATCCATAAGCTTGGCAAACAAAATGAATATGCATTTGTTTCCATTATCGTGGACAAACAAAGAAAAACGAAAAAAATCTTAAGCAACATTATTGTTAACGAAATGGAATAAAGGCATATATATGGTAGAAACCGAAGCATTATATGAATTGAAGAAACAGCTAAAGAAGCTTTCCGAAATGAAGGGAAATGGAACAGAACTCGTTTCAGTTTACATACCTGCGGGTTATCCAATTCATGAAACCGCAAACAAGCTTAGAGAAGAGATTAACCAAGCAGGCAATATAAAATCCAAAACTACCCGAAATAATGTTATCGATGCACTCGAACGCATAATTGCCCAACTTAAGATGTACAAACAAACACCTCCAAATGGAATGGTTGTTTTTGCAGGAAATATTTCCAAAGTTCAGAAAACAACAATAGAACTTTTTTCATTAGAACCTTTGCAACCGTTGAATATAAGTGTATATAAGTGCGATAGCCATTTCTTTCTTGAACCTTTGCAACGAATGCTTGAAACCACAGATAGTTATGGACTCGTAGTTATGGATGGAAGAGAAGCTACAATTGCAATTCTAAAAGGAACACAAACAATAATTGTAAAGAAACTTAATTCTATGGCGCACGCGAAGATTAGGAAAGGGGGACAGTGTCTTGCTACAGGAACACTTCTTGTAACTAACACTGGTGAAATAATTGATATACAAAATTTCAAAACAAATTCGAAAATTATTGGGTTAAACTTTCAAACATCAAAAACAGCGAACATGATTGTATCTGACTATTTTATAACGCATGCCAAACATTCCATAATATTAAAAACGCAGTGCCCAATGTATGAAATACAAGCAACTCCATACCATAAGTTTTTTGTACTAACTGAGTATGGTATAAAAGAAAAATTCGCTATGAATTTAAATGAAAAAGATTGGATTTTGATAACGAAAAAAATTAATTGCCGTGGAAAAAAAATAAAAACGAAATTTAAATCAAAAATGCGTATTAAGTTGAATGAAAATAATAAAAGAAAAAAATTGCAAGAAATAAAAATAAAGTTTCCAGAATATTGGAACAGAGAATTAGCAAAGCTTGTAGGAATTATATGCGGTGGCGGTACACATAATGGAAACAGAATAATAATTTACGAAAGTAATTTGAAAATTGCAAAAAATTATTACGCACTCATAGAAAAAACTTTCGGAATAAAACCGATCATTTGCGTGGTAGATAAAGCAAAGCAATACGGAAGTTTTGCAAAAAAAAAATATTACGAAGTACGGATTTATTCGCAAGAATTTGTACGCACAATAAACTGTATTGCACCTGAAATTATTTTAAAAGAGCGGGATGTACCAAATGATATAACAAAATGCGATAATAGAATAGTTGCAGCTTTTTTATTAGGATTATATGATGCAAGAGGATATAGGTACGGAAATCGTGTGGATATTGCAATGACTAATAAAAAAATAATGCAAAAAATTCAATTACTTCTGCTACGATTTGGCATTTTGTCATCGTTCACTGAAAAACCAGTAAAAGGTAATAAACAATGGTGTGTCTCCATTTCCGATAAAAATTCTCTTTTGCATTTTAAGAATAATATTGGTTTCACACGCATAGATAAACAAAAAAAATTAGAAACGATATTTCAGCAACGAATAAATCAACAAGATATGGATCAAATTCCAATTGACGGAAGGGAGGTTTTCAAACTCGCGCAAAAGATTGGTTTGAAAACAAGTGATTTCCATGCTGCAAGTTATTTTTTTAGAAATAAAAAACCGCTCAGAAGAAAAGCATTTTTCCGGAATATCCTTTCAGTCTTTAAAAAGCATCAAAATACGAAAAAAGAGAAACAAATATTTGAATATCTTAATATGGTTTATATTTCAGATGTTACAATTGCACGAATAAAAGAAAAAAAACAGATAACAAAAAAAGAAAATTTCTACGATATTACCACTCTGGTGCATTCCAATTTTATTGCAAATGGATTTGTGGTACATAATTCAGCAAGAAGATTTGAGCGCATTATTGAAGAAAGTATTGAATATTATTATAAACGCATCGGTGAAGCAATGGATAGCGGGTTTCTTGGAAAGGTTAAAGGAGTGATAATCGGTGGTCCTGGTCCGGCAAAGGATTTTTTCTATAAGATGGCTCCGTATAATTACCAGCATAAAATATTAGGAGTTGTTGATACAGGATATACCGATGAATATGGACTTAGGGAAGTGCTTGCGAAAAGTGAATCGCTTATAAATGAGCAGGAAGCAATAAAGGAGCGTGTTTTGGTTGAACGACTTATAAAAGAGATAACACATGATGGACTTGCGATATATGGAGAAAAAGAAGTAAGGCATGCGATAGAAGCAAAACAAGCAAATATTATACTACTTTCCGAAGGTCTGAAAGAACAATTACTTATAGAAGAATTAACCGAATTAGCTAAAGAAAAAGGAATAAAGGTTGAAATTATTTCAGAAAATACGGCTGAAGGAATACAATTTTTACAAGGATTCGGAGGAATATGCGCATTCTTAAAGTATAAATAATTTATTTTTTAGAAACACTGCACGACGCATTTTTATTCCGTATTCCTATTATTATTTTGTTTCTGTAGAATTGAGTGGAATTGCTTTCTTTTATATGAAAAAGAACTCCAGAAGAAAAAATTTTTTCACATTCACCTATAGTCATGTTTCCTTTTTCACTTATGCATATATTATCTTCGATTGCAAAAGCAGAAACATTTTTTTGTGCAAGGTCAATACTTCCAGCAAGTCCAACACTACATTGCATTATAGTGCTACGTAAATTAGAAGAATTGCGCAAATCCATCAATATAAACACTTTTTTCGCTGAAGAGATATCGTCTATAAACTGTTCGTATGAAATCGATTGTTCGTTATGAATCTGTATTACGAAATAATAAATAAAATAGATGGAAATTAACGCTAACAATAATACAACGAACCATCTAATATCCATAGTTATTCCTTAAGGAAGTTTGAGTATTTTAGCAAATGGACACACATCATAGAATGCACGGTCGCCAAAAATGCTCGCCTGCTTTATAAGTAGCCCTGCATAGGAAACCGAACTTATTGACGATGCATTAAGCATTATAATAGGATATGTATTTTTGTCTAAGCAATTTTTAATTTCCGTATTATTTATCATACAACTTTTTGGGCCGATTTCGTAAATTGAGGAGGTAATATTCTCATTTATAAGTTCTGTTGCAATTGAAGATGCACATGCTTTTATAGAAATATACGTTTGTTTATCTAAACTATTGTTCTGCGGTATTACTATAGCTACTTTTTTTGTATACTTTATTAGGTTAAGATAATCCGAATATTCCATTTTACTAAGCGATTTATCCATAGAAAAAAATAATCCTATTGAAATTATTCCAATTAAAAACACAAGAAGTATAGTGAGCATTACAAACACTATTTTGTTTATTGGTTTAGTAGTTATCGCATAGTAAATAAGGAAAAGAAGAAATACTGCAGATGAAAAAGAAAGAAAAATTGCAAAACTCATACCGAACGGAAGATAAGAAGAAACCTGCGCTTTTTGTGCATAAGTGAGCGGACTTATTTGCAGTATAATAATATCTAATCCATTAATTAACTTATTTGAAATTCCAGTAAGCAAATAAAGTGTTTGAGTTATGCTGGTTTTGGATACAAGTGCCTTTTCATCAGCAATTAAGGATTCATATTGCGCTTTAATACCTTCATATTGAATTACGTTAAGCCCTGTTTTAAATTGTTGATCAAGGAGCATTTTCGTTTGTTTAAGCACACTACGCTTGGAATTATCTTCTGGTGCAAGTGCTTTGCCATCTATAAGAAACATATATACAGTTGCATCTCTATAAGCATCTGAAACGTTGTTGTACACCGTGATTGTTGATTTTATGGAAGAATTGAATGTTTGAATAATTTGTGTATAATTTGCAAGCGATTCATTAAGTAAAGTAAAATTATTTGTATTTATCATAGATTCTATTTCTGTTTCCATAATAGAAAGATGCGAAAGTTTTAATTTCATAGTTGCATTGTCCACACGTTCGAGTACCTGATTAGTTAGATTCTTTATTTGATCTGCCTTTGATTTAAGAGACATATAAGTAGAATTATAGTAAAGCCTTATATTTAGATTCAAATTTTCCTGAATATGTAATTGCGTATTGTTGTATATTAGTTCAGCAATTAATTTATATTGAATAAGTGGAGCTATTTTTAAGGAAATATTGTTTATCATTTTTTCTGCTAAATCAAGCGAGGTTTGATTGAGGTCCATATCTGGACATGCTCCATAGCAGCCGGGACATGTTTGGCCCGGTGATGGTATTCTGAAGATTGTATTTTCTATATAAGAAGTATAATTTTTAAGAAGAGGAATGTTCTCCTTTATCTGGTTTATGTAATCTCTTGAATTATTTATATCAAGTGTGTCTAATTTGTTAATTATATCGTCAAGAAGCGCATCAATCCCATCGCTTGAAAATGCAAACTCTTGTATTGGTTTGAGGAACATATCTTGTTTAGTACAACCTATATACCTACCATAAAGTATACAGAAAGATTTTGATGTATTTAGGCAAGAGGTATTATCTTTGCATGGATAATGATCTAAAAGAAGTACTCTTCTGCACACATATTCTTCCTGCTTTGGATATAATGTACCATCATTTCTACTTTCATTAAATATAATAAAATATAATTTAAGTGCATTCACTTCACTGGTGTTTATGGTATATTTCATTTCATAATATGCTTTGAGCGTATTTTCTATTTCAGTTTTGTTTAAAATGATATTTTCAATAGTTTTATTAGTTCCATTTAAACTGAGATTCTCTATTTTCACAAGGAAGGTTGGTTTTTTGCTAATATTCACAATATAATAATTCGTATTATCTATCGTAAATGATTCGTTTTTAATTGTTGCATTTATCTCGTTTGCATTAAGATACATAGTTATATTGAAGGCAAAAATGTTCGCAATTAATAACATTAAAAAAAATAATATTCGTGTTTTCATAATATTACCCTAAGGAGACCCCTAATTTAGAATCAAGGGAAGAATTGGGAGTTTCATTTTTAGTTTTTTTGTTCATGTATATATCGCTTAATCGTCTCTGCTGATACATATCTGGCTTTTTCATACTAACTAATACGAACCATAAATTTTTTAATACCTTCTTTTTAATGATATATCTAAGAAAAAATTTTTTATGAACAATGCATACAAAAGATAGAGGTAATTATAAATAAAAGAAAAGATAATATTATTTTTTTTTAAGCACAATTTTCTACTACTTTGTTAATGTTGTGGATTGTGTTAAATCCTCTATTTTTTCCTCTAATTTCACTCCAACTATTTTTGAAACTCCATCACTTTTGCTTACTCCAAATACCACGCTTGCGAAAGTCATTACTACATCATTGTGGCTTACAAGTACGAATTGGCTGTCTTTTGATATTTCTTTGATTAACTTTGCAAGGTTCTTACTATTCTCTTCATCCAACGCAGAATCAACTTCATCTAATATGTAATAAGGCGATGGTTTCACGAACTGGAGTGCAAATATAAACATAAGCGCAATGAGCGAGTTTTCCCCTCCGGAAAGCGATTCCAATCCTATCTCCTTAATTCCTCGTTTTATTTTTAAAAATAAACCGCTTTCAAAAGGTTCGTTTGGTTTGTCTAAATAAAGGTAGCCCTCGCCTACGTGCGGAATATAACCGAACATTTTCTTAAAATTATCATTCACAGAATAGAAGGTACTAAAAAAAGTTTCCTTTTTTCTTGAATCTATTTCTTCCATCATTTTGAAGATTGCGTCCTTTTCTTTTCTGAGTGTTTCCATTTTTTTCTTTGTACCTTCTATTTCCAATTTCTTTTTTTCGTAAAGTTCTATTGATGCAACGTTTGCGTTTTGGTTCGTAGAAAGAAATAATTCAGCAGTTTTTGCAATTTTCATAAGTTCTTCCCTTGGCTTATCCATGAAATCAAATTCACTAAAAGAATCAAACTCAGCTTTCAAATCCATAAGTCTTGTTTCGCTTGTTGCTTTTTTTATGCTGAGTGTGTTGAATTCTTTATTGAATTTGTCATTTTCAAACGAAATTGCGCCTTTTTGCTTTCCGAGTTCAATAATCCTTTCCTCACTTTCCTTCATTTTTTTAAAGAGCGCTTCCAATTCTTTGTTTGACGAAATAAGGCCCTTTTCATATTTTACAATGTCATCTTTTTGATTTGATAGTTTTCTTTCCAATTCAGAAATTTTAGATAAATAAGACTTTTTTTCTTCACTCATTTGCTTAAGCCTAATTTCAGATTTGTGAATGTTTGTTTTTCTTATTGTTATCTCATTAAAAAGTCCATCGCGCCTTGTTTCTAGTGAAGAAATTTTTGCCGCAACTTCAGCATGCCTTTTTGCAAGCTCTTCGTTCTGTTTTGAAATATGTTCTATTTCTAATGTTAATGCATTTTCATTTACTACTATTTTTTCTGAAAGAGATACTATCTCCTCTTCAAATTCTGTTTTTCTTAAAAACAGAAATTTTATTTTTGATTTCAATTCCTCTATTTCAGCCTTCTTTTTTTCAGTTTTCTCATATTCGCGCTTAGTTCTCTCATCTTCGTTACATAACGCAACTATTTCCATTTCCAAAGATTTTGCACTAACTTCCTTTTCAGTGCGTTTTGCTCTTATTAAAGATATTTGCTCGCGTATGCGCGATAATTCAGCAAACATTAATTCTCTTGCGGATTTATATTCAGCAATCTCATTTTCAAGTTTAGAGAGTGCTCCTGCTGCAACTATTCCGGTTGAGGTTTTTCCTCCAGTAATTACACCAGATTTTTCAAATATTTCTCCATCTAAGGTTACCATTCTGTATTTTCCCAAACTTATTTTTTTAGCTTCTTCCATGTTAGAAACAAGCAGGGTTTCTCCGAACGCATATTGTACTGCCTTTTCTATATTTAAGTCGTATTTTATGCAACTGAGTAATGATTCTGTTCCTCTTTCTAATATTGTGGAATTTGTTTTTACTTCTTTCAATGGAATAAATGTTATTCTCCCAACTCCAATTTCTTTTATTTTAATTATTAAATTGGTTGCGATATCAGCATTGTCCACCACTACATAAAAAAGCCTTGCTCCAGCCGCAGCTTCTATTGCATTTGCATATTTTGCATCAAATTTTATTAAATCAATCAACGCGCCGTGTATTCCACTCTTTTTTTCATTTGTTTTTATACGATTTATAAAATCTATGGCTGCATTAGATGCGAAGCGAGGATTTTGCGCTCTGAGAACTGCAATTTTTTCTCTTGATGCAAGTATGTATCGGTCCAACTTAGCTATTTCGGCATTTGTTTCTTTTTCTTTTTCAAAAAGCAATTCAATCTCTTTTTTGTCGTCATTTATCTCTTTTTTAAGAATTTCAATTTCACTTGCGAGTTTTTCTTTTGTTGTTTCGTTATTCATATCTAAAGTATTTAATGAGGATTTTTTTTCTTCAATAAGTTGTTCATTTGCATTTATATCACTTTCTGTGCGTCCGCGTAGCTCCTTTAGGGATGCGAGTTTTGCTTTTTGTTCTTCTATTGTTTTTCTCAATTTAGATTCGCTTATAAACTTCATCCCTTCATGCTGGAATTTAAACGAATTGAACTCTTCTTCTGCTCTTTTGAAATCCGATTCGGTTTTTATGAGTTCATCTATTTCTTTTTTTATTTCATCTTTAAGAGTAATAATTTCATAGTCAAGCTTCATAATCAGGTTTTTTTTCTCTTCTATCTCATGTTCATCCTTCCCTAATGCGAGCTTAAGGATTTCTATTTTTTTTATTAACGCATTTTGTTGCTGCTTTACCTGAATTTCATTTAAACAATTCGTTTTTTCCATTTCAAGCCCCTTGATTTTTTCCTCGAATTCACTAAGTTCGGCTTGTTTTGCTTTCATTGAATTACTTAGTTTTTGCATATCATGAATTGCCTTTTCCATTTCAACTGTGAATTTTTCAATATCATTTTTTATTATCGAACCTCGTGCATTATTGAAGAATTTTCGGTTTTCCAAATATTTAAGCGCAATTTCCCGTTCTTTTTCCAATTCATTAAGCATTCCTATTTTTTCTCCTAAAATAAGCGCGGTTTCCCGTAATCTTGTTTCTACTACTTCCAAATCTTTTATTGCTTCGCATTTCTTATCCTCAAATTCAGAAATGCCGGCAACACTGTCTATTATTTCTCTTCTGTCCTTTGCGTTCATACTAATAATATGATTTACTTCGCCCTGTGCGATTGTATTCCGACCACTTTCATCAATATTGAATTTCTTGAGCAAATTTAAGAGGGACGTTCTAGTTGTTCTTTTTCCGTCTAAACGATACATTATTTTACCGTCATCTCTTATCATTCGTTTTATCTCATGTTTTTCACTTCCATCTAAAGTTAAACTTACTTCAGCCATTTTCGCATGGTGTGAAATCAAATCCTTTACTTTTTTTGCGCGAAGGGATTTAAGACTGGTTTCTCCGAATGCGAATCTTATCGCGTCGCAAATGTTACTTTTTCCGCTTCCATTCGGACCAGCAAGGCATACGAAGTCCTTAGGAAATATTATTTCTACAAACTTAAAAGACTTGAAACCACGCATTTTTATCTTGGAGAGGTATATCATTAGAATCACTAAATGAGAATTAGAATTTTATTCAGAGTTTTAATTTTTAAAGGTTTTTACGAAAATATAACTTGGGATTATGAAGCACAAGAAAAATACATCGGAAAGAAAATAGTTTTTATACTATTTTGGAAATTCGCAGAGAAGGAGATTTGAACTCCTAAGCCCGGAAGGGCACTAGATTACTTTATTCTAAGTTTCGAGAATTCAAGTCTAGCGCGTTACCAGATTCCGCCATCTCTGCACAAACACAATGAATGCGGAGAGTATTCGCTAATAAGCGAATCTAATTTTAATAAAAAAATTGGACAATTAAGTACTTAAAAATATTCTCTTTCTAATGTAACAGTCTAAAACTGCAGATAACCGGGCATTTTTAATCCTTAATTCTTTTTTGTGAATCATATGCTGATTGTAGATAATACAACCGAAAAATTTATGAGATTATCAGTAGATTTTTAAGCAATTACACACACAGTAAATCCGCAAGTAAATAAAAACCTTCCGATTT
>DYTL01000004.1 GCA_020726005.1 Microcaldota archaeon
TGTTCGGTTCGCGCGAATGGTTTAGTTGTAGAAGATGTTCGGAATTACTGTTTAATGAGCTTTTCCCTATTCACGAAAGCACTTCCCTCAACATGCATCAACGTAAATCCCATACAAATACCTTTGACAGATTTATCTTAGATAATTTTATCAAATAGAGATTTATAAATTTTATACTTTAATTTTTATTATGAAAGAAAATATTGAAATTTGGAATGATGCGGCAAAAAGCTTGGAATTCCAGCAGAATTTTCAGGATTCAGCAATATGCTATGAACGCGCGAAAAAATTCGGGGACGAAAGTTCTGAAACTTTACTCAATTTAGCAGTTTCTTATCTTCAGCTTTATCATTTCTACTTGCAAGATAAATACCTATCGTTCGCAAAAAATTTTTTAATTTCTGGAATAAAAAAAGATAGCGATAATCCGAAACTTCATCATTATCTTGGATTAGTATATCTTGCACTCGGTGAAAAAGAAATCGCTGTGCAGGAATTCTTTTACAAATGCGAAAAAGAAACAGAAGAAAACAATGAGATGGTTTTTAGATTTAATCTTGCGGCTGAATTGCCGTCAATTTACGAAAGCGAAGAATCAGATGTTTATGAATTGCTACCGGATCCTTTACTTTACAAGGTTTTTGATATGGTGAAGTCATTCCCGCTGGATGATTCGCTTTTTGAAAATCTTAAAGAAACTTATGGCGAACGAGATAGCACATCACTTATGGCGCTTTATCTGCGTTCAATTTATTTCAAAATTTTTGAGGATAAAAATTTTGCCAAACAATTAAACCTTTCTACAAATCAAAAGAAATGGGAAAGTTTATTGGTATTTTTTGTGCGTGGAATAAATAATGATTCCAAGATTTTAATTAAAAATTCGCATAGTAAAGGCATGCTTGATATTTCTAAACTTCCTGCATATACGCGCCTTCTTATAGATAGATACAGGCGCGAAATACGCGTTGTTCCTTACAACAAAGAAAGCTTTAAAGCGCTTATTAATCTTCCACTTAGGAAACTTGAAGCAATAAATTCTGCATGCGAGGAAGCCATACGCGCAAAGGAATCAGGAAATGGAAAACATAATGTGAGAACAATAATGGAAGGACTCATGAAAATAGGACTCGCGCACAAAAAAGGAAATTCTTTTTCGCTTTCTAATGCACTTATGGAAGGATTTGGAGAAGCCCAGCGTTTTAATATGAAATTTGCACAAGAGCAGTACGATTCGGAATTTTTCATTCTTTTTTATAATCTTTTGAAGAATAAGCGTTTTGTGTATGCAATGGAACTTGCGAAGAAAATAAGAGCGCTTTATGAAGAGAGCGAAACTATTGCGTACATTAAAGATATTTTTTCGTTGCTTTCGCTCAGCGAAGACGAAAAATTTGAAATAATTTCGAAAGTTTAATGGATTCTAGTAAAATTCATATTAAAGCCTGTTCATGCGCGCCTTTCTCGGTTCCGATTATAATTCTATCAAATTTTGTGAATATTCCGTTTTCTAAAACACCTGGAATATTATTCAGCATCGCTTCTAAATTCACCGGGTTTTTTATTTCTATTTTAGCATCAATAATAAAATTATTATTATCACTTATTATCGGGCCTATCTTACCTGTTCCAGTACGTATAGTTGCCTCATATCCTAACATTTTTAATGTTCTCATTACAAATGGGGCTGAAAATTTTATGCATTCAAGTGCAATTATTGTGCTGTTTAACTTCATTATTTTGGAATCATCTATAATAACTATGAATTCTTCGGAATTATAAGCAATAACTTTTTCGTGTGTAAGTGCCGCGCCTCCTCCTTTTACTATATATCCCTTTCCTATGCCATCTGCACCATCTACTGCAATATCTATTCTATTTACCTGATCAGGATCGCATAAATAATTAGAAAGTCCATATTTTATCGCATGCATTCTTGAATCAAAAGAAGTTGGAATGCAAGAATCAATCTCAAATCCAGCCTTGACCTTTTCGCCCAAAAGTTTAATGAATTCTATTGCCGTAGTGCCAGAACCTAAACCAATTACATTATCTTCTTTTATGAATTCAAGGGCTTTTTTCGCAGCATTTGTTTTTTTGTTCATTTTTTCACCTTTATTTAATTCTTTTTGAAAAAATGATTTTTCGTCGAATTATCAGCGAATTGTTCATTTTTTCCCTTCATTAATTTTTTCCAGTCAACTAATACTATTAAGAATGCTGCTATTATTCCAAACACATCAAATAAATGCTTTACTATATCTTCGTCTACATACTTTGTTAGTAATAAATACGCATTAATAGAAAATAATATTAGTACATAATAAGAAATTAGCCGACCTAAGAAAAAACCACTAAAAACAGGTCTCCAGTCCACTTCTGTAAACCCTTTTGTTATAAAAATTAAGTTACTCGGAAGTGGACTTAATGAATAAATGAATGTACCAAGGAAAAGCGCTTTACTTTTTTTTTCAAAGAAATTTTTTATTTCTTCTGCATGCTTTATTAATTCTCCGCTAAAAAAACGTCTAATAATAAAACTAATATAAGAAAGTCCTGCTCTTCCAATTGTTGAAAATATTGCACCTACTAATGTAAGCGCAAGTGGATTAAATGTCGGATCATTTAGCATCGCACTAGTAAGAATAATCCACGTAGGAGGCATGAATGCAGGAATTAGGTTTATCGCAAAAACCATGAGCGCTAATAAAAAGTAATCTGCCATATTAATTATAATAGAAAAGGGGTTTAAATTACTTTATAGATATTATTTAAAGATGGGCTCATAGCTCAGCAGTAGAGCACTCGCCTTGCACGTGAGGGGCCGAGGGTGCGAATCCCCCTGAGTCCATTATAAAAAACAATAGAGAAATTTTAGGGATTAGCACTCGAGGAGAGGGTGCGAATCCCCCTGAGTCCATTATAAAAAACAATAGAGAAATTTTAGGGATTAGCACTCGAGGAGAGGGTGCGAATCCCCCTGAGTCCAAACAAATTTAGTTATAGTAATAGTTTATAACCATATTTACACACAGTAAATCCGCAAGTAAATAAAAACCTTCAGATTTCGAAGTTTGAAATTATATAAATTCACTAAAAAATGCGAAAAATAGTTTAATTATAAAACCAATATACTGTTTGGTTCGCGCGAATGGTTTAGTTGTAGAAGATGTTCGGAATTACTGATTTAAAATATTACGCTATATTTAAAATCCCCTTTGCTCAAATAGATTCCCTATGGGAAGTACAAAATATATAGTAATTATCGGTTCTATAATGTCTGGACTTGGGAAAGGGATATTAACTTCTTCTATCGCGAAGATATTGCAAATGCGTGGCTATAATGTTTTTCCACTCAAATTTGATGGCTATCTAAATGTGGATTGCGGAACAATGAATCCTTTTAGACATGGAGAGGTTTTTGTTTTGGATGATGGAACCGAAGTAGATATGGATTTCGGAACCTATGAACGATTTTTAAATATAAGCTTGCCAGGAAACGCAAGCATTACTGGGGGAAAACTTTTCCAAAAAATAATAGAAAAAGAGAGGAACGGAGATTTTTTAGGAAGAGATGTGCAATTTGTTCCACATCTTACTGACGAAATAAAAGAAAGAATAAGGAAATACGCTAATGAAACAAAAGCAGATATAATTCTTATTGAAATTGGAGGAACAGTCGGTGATTTGGAAAATGGATATTTCTTAGAAGCAATGAGGCAACTTGCTAGAGAAGAAGAGGTAGTTTTTATTCAATTAACTTATGTGCCAAGTATTTCGGCAAAGGAACAAAAAACAAAACCAACACAACACGCAAACCGACTACTTCTTTCTATGGGAATAAACCCAGAAATTATAATTACGCGAGAACAAGAAGAATTAAGTGAAGATGCGAAAGAAAAAATAGCAATGTACTGCAACGTGAATAAGGAAGCAGTTTTCGATGACCCGCTTGTAGATACTATTTATGAACTTCCACTAGTGCTTGAAAAGCAAGGTTTTTATTTGATTATCGCAAAAAAACTCGGATTAGATGAAAAAAAAGAAGCTGACTGGAGCGAATGGAAAAAACGAGTGGATAAAATAAAAACCCCCAAACACGTTATTAGCGTAGCGCTTATCGGAAAATATACAAAAGTAAAGGATGCGTATGTAAGCATTTTAGAAGCTTTCGTTCATGCAGGTGCAGAAGTAAATGCAAAAGTAAACTGTAATTTACTTGATGCAGAAAAAATAAATAATGAAAATGTAAGCGAAATACTGAGACCTTATAATGCAATAATAGTTCCTGGTGGATTCGGAAAAAGAGGGATAAATGGAAAAATAATCGCTATAAAATATGCACGAGAACATTCTACTCCCTATCTTGGGTTGTGTCTTGGAATGCAAATGATGGTTGTGGAGTATGCGCGCAACGTCGCAAAAATAGAAAACGCAAATTCAAGTGAATTTGATGATAAATGCATTAATCCGGTAATAGATATTTTACCAGAACAACAGCAAATTACAAAAAAAGGCGCGACCATGCGTCTTGGAAAATATATAATGAATTTAAGAAAAGGAACACGCGGTTATGATGCGTATAACGAAGAAAGCGTCTTTGAAAGGCATAGACACAGATATGAAATGAATCCAGAATTCACTGCAAAACTGCTTGAAGCAGGGTTAGTGATTTCCGGGATTCATCCAAAAAACAAAATTACTGAAATGGTTGAATGGAAGGAAACTTTTGGAATTGCAACTCAAGCGCATCCTGAATTAAAAAGCAGATTGGAGAAGCCAGCGCCACTTTTTATCGCTTTACTCAAAGCCGCACTAAAAAACGTGTGAGTTTAAAAATACCACGAGTAACGAATAATCGCTTAAAAATCTACTGATAATTTCATAAGTTTTTCTGTTGTATTATCTACGATCAGTATAAGTCATTTCGCTAAAATGTTCGACAGGCTGTAAGAGAATGCCAAATGCTCTTTAGAATATAAGAATTTACTTTCTTTAGAGAATAACTATAACTCATCTTTACAAATGAATAAGTAAATCCGTCTTCCAAATACTCTTTTAGACAATTTATCTCATACATGCATTTTTCATTGCCTTAGCAAATTTTTCCATTTCTTCTAAAGCGGATTTTTCATTAATTGTTTTGGTTTTTTCGCCAGATATATATTTGGAATAAATATCAATAATTGCACTTCCAACTATTATTCCGTCTGCGCCGGCTTTAATAAATGTTGTTACATGTTCTGGTTTAGAAATTCCAAAACCAATAACTACTGGTACGTAAAACAATGATTTAGCGCGTTTCACAAGCGCAATCGCATTATCATTTACGTTTTCTCTTGCTCCTGTTGTACCTAATTCTGCAACTACATATACAAAACAATCTGCTTTTTTAGATATTGCTTTTAATCGTTTTTCATCAGAGCTTATACTAACCATTCGAACAAGTCCAAGTTCATTATTCCTGCACATTTCCTCTAAACTATCAGATTCTTCTAATGGAACATCAGGCACAATAACCGCATTAGCTCCTGCAATTTTAGCATTTTTCAAAAATTTCGTGCCACCATTTGCAAGTATAATATTATAATAAGTCATTATAATAATAGGTATTTTTACTCCTTCTTTACGAATTCTATCTAATACTTCAAGTGCCTTTGGTGGTATTATGCCATTCTCAAGTGCACGCAAAGAAGCAGACTGAATAGTTTTACCATCAGCGATTGGATCTGAAAATGGAATACCTAATTCAATTGCATCTGCTCCTGCATTCACAAGTGTCTTAGCTAATTTAACAGTAAAATCAGCAGAAGGATCGCCACAGCAAATATATGGAAGGAATGCTGCATTTTTGTCTTTGAATATGTGCATAATTATTTCACCTTTATAATATTATTTGATTCAAGCCTTTGCACATGCTCAATATCTTTATCTCCTCGGCCTGAGAGATTAACTAAAATTATTTTTCCTTTTCCAAGGTGTTTTGCTGCTTCAATTGCGTATGCTACTGCATGAGCACTTTCAAGAGCAGGAATTATTCCTTCGCTTGAAGAAAGCAGATGAAATGCTTTTAATGCATCTTCATCTTGTACAGCAGTATATTTTACCATTCTTTTTTCTTTTAGTGCAGAATGTTCAGGTCCAACAGCAGGATAATCAAGTCCAGCAGATATAGAATAAGTATCCTTAATCTGTCCATACTTATCTTGTAATAAATAACTCATCATACCATGAAGTACTCCGGGTTTTCCATCGCCGCAAAGTCGGGCTGCATGTAATTTTCCATTTCCTCCTGCTTCAACGCCAACCATTTCAATATTATCTTGTAAAAAAGGATGAAAAAGACCTATTGAGTTGCTTCCTCCGCCTACGCACGCGACTAACATATCTGGTAATTGTCTTTCAGCTTCAAGAATCTGTTTTCTTGCTTCTACACCTATAATTTTTTGAAAATCTCTAACCATGGTTGGATATGGATGTGGACCAAGTGCAGAACCAATAAGGTAGTGTGTATTCTGAAAATTCGCGGCATAATCTCGTAATGCTTCGTTAATAGCGTCTTTGAGCGTTTTTGAACCACTTGAAACTACATTTACTGTTGCTCCTAAAAGTTTCATCCGATAAACATTTGGTGCCTGCCTTTGAACGTCGGTTTCTCCCATATAAATAATACATTCCATTCCGAACAGCGCCGCAACAGTTGCAGTTGCTACTCCATGTTGTCCTGCCCCGGTTTCAGCAATTAATCTTTTTTTACCCATTTTTTTTGCGAGTAATGCCTGTCCAAGCGCATTATTTATTTTGTGCGCTCCTGTATGCAGCAAATCTTCACGCTTTAAATAAATTTTTGCACCGCTACATTTATCCGAAAGCGATTTTGCATAATATAATGGCGTTTCGCGCCCTGCATAATTAGTTAAGTAGTTTGCAAATTCATCCTGAAATTCTTTGCCTATACTATATTTGCTGTAAGCTGCTTCGAGCTCTTGAAGTGCAGGTACTAATGTTTCTGGTACGAACATTCCTCCATATTTTCCAAAATAAGATTTCATTTATACTCTCCTTTTAGTTCCGCGATTTTTTCGCGTAAATTTTTGGCTGTCCATATTGCAGTTCCAACTAATGCACCGCTTGCTCCGGCTTTTTTTACAAAATTTATATCTGCGCAGGTTTTTATTCCGCTTTCACTAATAAGCGGTCTATCAATTTTACCAGCTTCCTTTATTGCATTTTCTGTTCTTTTTATATCAACAGTAAGAGTTCGCAAGTCCCTGTTGTTTATTCCAAGAATATCTGCCTTGGTTTTCATTGCTTCTTTTAATTCATCTGCATCATAACTTTCAAGCAAAATCTCTAAATTATTTTTATGAGCAAAACGAATTAATCCATCTAAATCAAGTTTAAGTCTTTCTACTATTTTCATTACAAGGAGTATTACATCTGCTCCTGAATCTCGCGCAGCAATTATCTGTTCTTCGGAAATAACAAAATCCTTGAAAAGAACAGGTAATCCTGCTTTTTTTGCTAAAGTTATATTGCTTATTTCCCCACGGAATATTTTCGGTTCAACAACAACTGATATAGCATCAGCGCCGCTTTCTCTAAATTCTTTTGCGGCTTTTTCAACATTTATTTTTTTATATTTATATTCTCCTGAAAGTGATGCGTGTTTTATTTCGCAAATAAGCGTAAAGGTATTGCGCTTAAGTGTTTCTAAAAGCGATGCCTTTTCTCCAGAATATCGCTCTCTATCCTGATTTTTATAATATCTTTCATGTAAACTTTGCTTTGCATTTTCTATAAATTTGTCCAAAATGTCCGTTGTGATTATCCCACCTATTGAGCTATTCAAAATTTTTCAATGCGTTTAATTTTTCCATAGCTGCACCTGTTTCAATAGATGCGCGCGCTAATTTTAATCCATCAGCAATTGATTCTGATTTGCCTGCAATGTAAATTACTGCTGCAGCATTTAATAACGCAACATCTTGCGCGGCTCCTTTAATTCCTTTAAGTACATCAAGCATTATTGCTGCGCTCTCTTCTTTGAAATTTGCAGTTGGAATATCCTGTTTTATTATACCGAAATCTAACGCATTAATATGATAAGTTTGTACGGTTTTGTTTTTCAATTCCGAGATTTTTGTTTTTCCAAGCCCAATTTCATCCAAACCTTCAGAACATACAACAAGCGCGCGTTCAGTTCCGAGTATATTTAAAACATTGGCTATTGTTTCAGTTAAATTTGGATTATATACCCCTAATAATTGTGCTTTCGCATTAGCTGGATTTGTTAATGGTCCGAGTATGTTAAATACTGTTCGAATGCCAAGTTCGCGCCTTATTCCAGCTACATTTTTCATTGTAGGATGAAATAATGGCGCAAACATAAAACCAATACCTATTTTTTCAATGCATTCTTTTGTTTTTTCCGGAGTTAACATTTTTACCCCTAATTGTTCTAATACGTCCGCTGAACCACATTTTCCTGAAATCGCTCTGTTGCCATGTTTTGCTATTACAACTCCGGCTCCCGCAGCTATAAACGCAGCGCTTGTAGAAATATTGAACGTATTAGAAGAATCTCCTCCGGTTCCACATGTATCTATAAGCATTTCAATATTAGGCTGAATTTGAACTGCGTGCGCTCTCATAGATTTTGCTAATGCAGCTATTTCATCAACGCTTTCGCCTTTCATTGCAAGTGCAACAAGAAAAGCAGAGGCTTGCGCAGGACTGCATGCGCCTTCCATCATTTGATTCATTATTAATTTACATTCATCTGCGATTAAATTCTCTTTTCTTATAAGTTTTTCAAGTATTTCTTTCATTTTTTTCGCCCTGCGAAATTTTCTAAAATTTTCATCCCTTCCGGAGTCATTATGCTTTCTGGATGAAATTGTACTCCATATATTGGTAAAATTTTATGTTGGACTGCCATTATTATACCATTACTTGTTGCGGTTATTTCAAGGCAATTAGGTATTTCTATTCCTATAAGCGAATGGTAGCGCATTGCTCTAAATGGATTCGTAACTCCTTTAAAAATCCCTTCGCCGTTATGTTTGATTATACTGCTTTTTCCGTGCATTGGGATATCTTTTACAATTTTTCCGCCAAAATGATGAATTATTCCTTGGTGTCCTAAGCACACACCTAGAATTGGAACTTTTATTATATTACTTTGTACAAGTATGTCTATGCATACTCCAAAATCCTTTTTGTTTTTAGGATTTCCTGGCCCTGGAGAAAGTACTATATATTCTGGCGAAAGCGCACTTATTTCCTGGATAGTTATTTTATCGTTCCTGATTACTTTTATTTCATGTCCCAAAGAACTAAATCCATGGTAAAGATTATAGACAAATGAATCGTAGTTATCTATTATCAATATCATTTTCTTACCTCTAATGATTGTAAAACGGCGCGCATTTTGTGTTCTGTTTCATCATATTCTCGTGTAGGTATGGAATCATAAACTATTCCCGCACCAGCTTGAACAAATGCTTTTTTCTTTAATGCTATTAAAGTTCGTATTGTTATCGCAAAATCGCAGTTTCCATTAAAAGAAAAATAACCTACTGCGCCTCCATAAGGACCGCGTTTGTTTACTTCAAGTTCTTCTATTATTTCCATTGCGCGTACTTTTGGTGCTCCTGTAAGCGTTCCTGCTGGAAAAAGCGCATTTAAAGCATCAAAGCAATCTTTTCCATCTGCAAGTATTCCTTGAACATGCGAACTTAAATGCTGAACACATTTGTATTTGTGCACTTTCATTAATTCAGGTACTGAAACAGATCCACCTACAGCAACTTTACCAACATCGTTTCTAGTTAAATCTACAAGCATTAAATGTTCTGCTTTTTCTTTTTCATCATTAAGAAGTTTCTGTTCAAGCATGAAATCTTCTTCAAGTGTTTTTCCTCTTGGCATTGTACCTGCCAACGTTGCGAAACTGTCTATTTTTCTTCCTTCGATTCTTACTAAATTTTCAGGACTTGAACCAACTATGCTTCTTTGACCGAAATTAATAAAATACATATATGGTGAAGGATTAGTTTGTTTTAGGTGATTATAGAATCTCAAAAGATTTCCTTCAAAAGGAATTGTGTATTTTCGTGATAACACTACTTGGAAAATCTCTCCTTCACAGATTTTTTCCTTTGCAATTTTTACAATCTTTTCAAACTGTTTTCTATCCATAGAAGGTTTCGCATCTCCTACTTCAAAACGACTTACAAATATATCTTCATTTGTGAGTGAAAGTATCTCAGGCATTCTATCTTCAGAATGTGAGAGATAATAAATTGTTTTTGTTCTGTGATCATAAATTATACAGTCCTCAAAAATGCCGAATTCAAAATCCGGGAATTCTGATTTATCAATTATTCGTTCAGGAATAACCTCCAAATTTCTTGCATAATCATAGGAAAAATATCCAACTGCGCCGCCGCTAAATCCTTCTTTTTCTATATTGTGATTTGTTTTTATACTCTGAATTGCATTGGCGAGCATGCGTATTGGATTTTGAACTTCGTGTTCTTGTCCATCAATATTTACGATTTTCTTATTTGCACTAACTATTTTTTTTGGATCAAAACCAATAAATGAAAATCGCGCTAATTTTTCTTTTCCATCAAATGATTCAAGAAGAAAAGAGAACTTATACTCTCTGTGAATAAACTGGTAAAGTTGGTATGGGTTTAGCGTTATATCTAATTTTTTGTAAATCATGTTTCTATTAGTGCGAATGAACTATTTAAAGCTTTTGTGTATAGAAAGATACATTCCTATGTGCAAAATCAAGATCTGCTCCTATGTTCTGGTTGCATTGCAACAAATCCTTGCTCAAGCATTTCTATAATGTCTTCTATTTCTAAGTTGTTTTCCCTTGCTATATAACCAAGAGAAACAAGATTTTTTATTACTTGAGATTCAATTTTCATTTTTTCACCAAACACTTACTTGAAAACGAAAAACTGGCAATCGAAACGTCGATTGGCGTTTTCATATAATCACTAAAAATAGAGTTAATTTTTGGCTTTATAAAGACGGAGTAAGGGATGCTTTCCGGTGGCACAAGGAAAAGTTTAAAAACTCTTTTGAACAATAATCAATTGTCAGCGACCATAGGTTGAGGGCAACACCCGTTCCCATCCCGAACACGGAAGTTAAGCCTCTTCACGGCATTGTCGTTACTGAGCTACGCTTGGGAAAACACGCTGTTGCTGACACTATTTACTTATTACCATATTATATTAAATACAACTTATTTAAACTTATCAATCCCTAACTCCGCGGTTTAAGTAATAGATTTTCATTCAAATCCATTTTTTCCCGTAGAATTCTCGTTGTTTTTGGAATTTCTGATAAGATTACCTGCTGGAAGAACTCTCTTTAAGGAATTAATAACCGTCGATGTTAGAGGTATTGAATCCCCAAAATATGCAGTAAGATACGGCGAACGAGGTTTATTTA
This sequence comes from Microcaldota archaeon, assembly GCA_020726005.1. GTDB lineage: Archaea > Micrarchaeota > Micrarchaeia > Anstonellales > Bilamarchaeaceae > JAHJBR01. The sequence continues at coordinate 11,479 of DYTL01000004.1, forward strand.
TCAAACAAAAAGAGATATATGAAAAGGAGATTGTAATTGGCGAATTAACAAGAAGACAGAAAGATATTATTGAAATACTTGAAATCATGGTACCTAAAACTTTGGGAATTTAGGATTTTTTATAATCTATACAAAAGATTAGTAAATATAGTGTTTGGTTCTCGCGAATGGTTTAGTTGTAGAAGACGTTCGGAATTACTGTTTATGTCAGTTGAATCTAAAGGTTCGGCATTACGTTGCGTAAAAATCGCATTTTTTACGTATTATATTGCGTAAACGCGAATAATTATTACGAGAACATTAAAGTGTTCGTGAAAAAATTTATTGCACCATCGCACTTATTACAAAATAACCCATTTTTTTTATTTCATTTGCAATTTCTTCGGCGTTTTTCTCGTTTTTTGCAAGAATAACACAACTTCCTCCGCAGCCAGCGCCGGTTATTTTCGCACCTAATGCGTCCATGTTACGCGCAGTTTGTACTATGTCTTCATTCTCCTTGCTTGAAACACCAATTGCCGAAAGAATGCCATGATTCAAATTCATAAGTTCACCTAATTCCTCAAGATTTCCATATTCTATTGCCTTTATTGCAAATTCGATTATTTTTTTTTCCGCATTAAAAAAATATTCGTAAATTTCAGGATTTTTTTCTTTTCTTGATTTAACTGCTGCTATTATTTCACTAGTAGAACTTTTTCTCTTATCCGTGTTTCCGATTACTATATGGAATGGCTTTCCAATTTTAAGTGGAGTAATAAGATTTCCTCCTTCTCTTTTTTGGAAAATAATAGCACCTCCAAAGGTTGCCAATGTATTATCTGTTCCTGATGGAGTACCATGATATATTTTTTCAGATTCATATGCATAAGACGAAATTTGTTCATCGGAAAGATTTAATTTATATTCATCTGAAATAGCGCGCACAAATGCAACACTTATTGCTGCACTTGAACCAAGTCCGCTTCTCATCGGAATTTCGCTTTTTATCTTTACTATAAAATTATCCTGAACTTTTATTGCGGTTTTAATTGCTTCAATTCCTTTAAGCAAATTTGCATCTGCGTGGTTTGATTCTATTTTCATATAAGACGATTTTTCAATTTCCACTTCAATTTTTTTAGAAAGTCCAATTCCAATTGCAGGTATTCCATAAACAACGAAATGCTCTCCAAAAAAAATGGTTTTCGCGTACCCTATCCCTCTACCCATACAAATCATTTTTTTAATTTTTTGATTAAACTTTCTAGGCAGCCCGAAAAAGTTTACTCTAATTGTATTCTTCTTATACCTTTAAGTGAAGAAATTTCTTTTACCATCTGCTCATGATCTACGAATTTTGGGATAAGGAATTTATATTCAATTATGCCACGATTAAGGTTTATTTCTATACCTTCCTCTATAGTATCCCTATATTTCCCGATTGTTTCTTTAATGTCTAAATGACTACCTAATCCTTTTGCTTCTATAATAACGGTTTTCGTATGTCTTCCAAGTCCACGCACCTCAAGCGTTTTGTCTATTACAAGAACTGCCCAAATAATTCCATATACAAACCCGATTGTTTCCAATTTGGCAATGCTAATCATTATGCCAAACGCTGCCATTGCCCAAATAGTTGCTGCTGTAGTAAATCCAAAGACGTGTTCGCGATATTTTATCAGCGCGCCCGCACCAAGGAAACCTATACCTGTAATTATACCACTTATTGCAGATACAGAATCAGGAAAAATATCTGTTACTACGCGCGTAAGTGTTGTTGAAAGCACGGTAACAAAAACATAAGGCGCGAACCCTACAGGTTTTTTGTTTAACTGTCGTTCCATACCAACGAGGCACGCTAAAATAAATGATAATGCAATTGCATATGCTGTTTCCATATTATCAACCTTTTGCGATTCTTCCACGTGGTTTTATTGGCTTCAAATCCGGATACGCTTGAATAAGCATATCTACATTTGCATAAGGTGCAAATCCGAGATTTTCAAAAACATGTTTAAGTAAATAAGCATCATTTATCTTATTTCCGCTGAGCGAAGAAGAAATTTGTCTAAGCGCATTTGCAAGATTTGCGAATGATTTTCGCTTCCATCGGGTTGCCGTAACCGCGAGTTTTTCCATTTCTCTATTAGGATTCATAAAATCAAATGCTTTTCTTACTAAAGTAGTATTTATATTAGAAAGTATACCTGCAACTTCATAATCCTTTGTTTCATTGCTAATGCTCATTTTTTTTATTGCTATCCAATCTTTATATTTAGCGATAAATGCTATTTCATTTTCCAAAAGTTCTTGGCTTAAAGAATTTATCGGAGAATTAATCATCTGAGGATGCATTGTTGCAAAAATTTCATTTTTAGAAAGAAGCGCGCAGATAAATTTTGTTTCTGCAACTGGAATAAGTTCTTTTTTATCTATTGCATCAGAAAAAAATTTTTTCCATTCTCCGGGTTTTTTACTTTCTAAATATCTTATTACATTTTCAATTCCATTTCCTTCTAAAATAGATTTTTCTATTTTTTCGCAATTAATACTTGAATAACAAAACGCGCGGTTTTCAATCTGTTTATGTATAGATGAAAGAATATAAGAAATATCCATAGATGAAGCATTAGTTACATCAAATTTTACTGAATAATTCCAATCTTTGTACGCTCCTGAGAATATTATTTTATCCATATTTATTCCTTTAAATTTCACATTTTTTTCCTTCACGCATAAGAATTTCCCTCGCGGCTATAAGTCCTGTAATACCAGCAGTAACTATTCCGCCACTCACTCCGGCACCATCTCCTACTGTGAAAAGATTCGTAATTTCTTTAGTTTCCATTTTTTTAGATACTGTTAATCTTATAGATTTAAATTTGATTTCAGGTCCATAAAGAAGAGTAGTTTCTTCATTAACTCCTGGAATGATTTTTGCGAGCATATCCAAACCTTCGATTAAATCTTCAAGTATTCTTGCTGGAAGAGCCATACTTAAGTCACCAGGAGTAACATCTTTATTCGTTGGTTCAACATAACTATTGTTTATTCTTTCCCAAGTGCTCCTTCTTCCTTTTTTCAAATCGCCTAATCTCTGAAGAATGGCCTTTCCTCCTCCTATGGTGGTAGCTAATTTGCATACGCTTTCTCCATAAAGAGTAGTATTTTCTACTGGCTCTGTAAGATGCATTCTTACAAGAAACGCAAAATTTGTGTTATTTGAAAATTTATTTTTCATGCTGTGTCCATTTACTGAAACGAATTTACCATAATTTTCAGTAATAACAAAACCGCTTGGATTAGTGCAAAATGTTCGTATAAAATCATCATATTTTTTAGTACGTATATGAAACTTCGGATCCCAATTTATTTCTGTTATTTCTTCCATTACTTCATTAGGAACTTCAACTCTTATACCTATATCAAGCGGACTATAGTAGTAGGTGAGTTTGAATTTGGTTGCAAGATCGAGCAACCATCTTGAGCCCGCTCTTCCTGGCGCAAGGATAATATAATCTGCATCTAATTTTTCTTCTTTACCATTTCTTTCTATATTTATTCCATTTATTTTGCTATTGGAAATTAGAATGTCTTTTGCTTTGGTTTTCACCATTATTTTTACTCCAAAATCTTCTAATTCCTTTTTTATTCCGCTTACAATTTTTGGAAGAAAATCCGAACCAATATGCTTTTGCTTTATTGGAATGTATTTTATACCTGCACGCATCGCTTTTCTCATTAATTCGCGAGCTTTTGGATGGATTTCTGCTTTTTTGTCCATTCCGTGTTTCATAAAAAGTGCGTCAACATAATTTATGAGATTTTCAGCATCGTTTTTTGAAACAAATTCAAGCATGTTACCTCCAATTTCTGGATTAAGATTTATCTTTCCATCAGAAAAAGTTCCGCTACCTCCCACACCTTGAATATAGTTTGGTCCTGCGCTCGGACCATTGTTGTTGATGTGCTTTATTCTTTCTGCAACATCTTCGCCCATTTCCACAAGCGTAATATCAAGTCCTTCTTTTGAAAGAAGATAAGACGCAAACATCCCTCCTGGTCCTGCTCCAACAACAATTATCTTTGTCATAATTTCAACTTAAAAAAACGTAGTTTTAATCAAAATTAATTTCGTGTAATTTATTTAAATACTTTATCTTTTCAATTTAATTATGAGATCAAAAACTGAATACCTTGAATTTAATACAAAAAATAAAATAGAATTTATTCTTATCACACACGAAATTGAGAAGATAATTGCGAAAAGCGAAATAAAAGAAGGCATTATCCTTATTAATCCAATGCACATTACCACTGCAGTAATAGTAAATGATAATGAAAGCGGACTACTTTCTGATTTTAGAAGAACGCTTGAGCGTCTTGTTCCTTACAATGAAAAATATTCGCATAATATAGGGGAAGACAATGCAGCTGCGCATATATGGAGACAATTTATTGGCCATCAAGTTGTAATGGCTATTACAAACGGAAAATTAGATTTGGGCCCTTGGGAACAAATATTTTATTGTGAGTTCGACGGACAACGGAGAAAACGCGTTCTTGTAAAAATAATTGGGGAATAAAATCTCCATAATTAACTCTTGAAAACAATAAACTTTTTATTTATGTGAGCGCTCTGTGTTGAATTTCAGCAAAAAATTAAGATGAACCATTTACTTTCTTTATTTTTTATTTCCTATTAATCTATAACCCATTATCTCACGTTTATATTTTGCCAAATCATTAAAAACACGAGTAAGTTGCGCGCCATCTATAATCTTATTTATTGCCTTTTCTGCATATTCGATTGTATCCAAAGGCGCGATTATTCCAACTGTCCACCCATATACTAAAATTTTACACTCAGTAGCGATTTCTATTTCGTTTTTCATTTTCCCTTCTTCGCCTATTATGCGTCCCTTTATTCTTTTGAGATTATTTTCGCTTTTACATATTTCTTTTAAATCTATAAATTGAAAAGTATATTTTTCATTAAGAAGCTTTTCTGCATCAGAAGGATTGAAACCACGTCCGATTGAATTTATTACATCTTTAAGAAAGAATTCATCGGTGATTTCGCCGATAATTTCAACATTCCCATCATCATTAATTTTAATGTTTGTTTTTGTGAGTGTTTCCAATCTTTTTTTGGTTTCGCCATTTATGCCCAAAAGCGCTCCTATGCGCTCAGCTGGAATTTTTATTATTTCCATAACATCATTCTAATAATTTTTCAATTTCTTTTTTTAATTCATCATTAAAATGAGTTATTTTTCCGATAAGTTCTTTTAATTTCTTTTTTTTCTCCACTTTAAGCAGTAGTTCCACAATTTCTTCAATATCATATTTTGTTTTTGCTTTCGCAAGTTTTCCAAGAAGATTAAGTATCAATGTGTCTTTATTATTTTCAAGAATTACGGCAAGACGCATCCTTATTCCAGCATCTTGTTCATCAGGAAGCAATTCAAGCGCGCGAAAAGCAACTTCATCATTTTTTGCTTTCGCAAATACACCTGCACAAAAATAGCGTGCATCATCGTCCCAGTCATCCAAAAGATCCATAAATGTATCTTTTACTTCAGCATCATCAAACACAAGCTCAGCAAGTGCAGATAACGCATTCATTCTTCCGATTCCTTCTCCATCATTTGCAATTCCTATCAAATCATTTTTAAATAAAACGAATAACTTTTTGTTGTCTATTCCAACAAGCAACGCACAAGTTTCATCGTTTCTTTCATCTTCAAATTTTTTCTTTATTACTTCGATAATTTGAGTTTGATATCCTTTATTTATAGCAGTTGTAAACGCAATCGTAAACGATATTGGGTATCCTTTTACTCTATCATATAAATCTGTTATCATCTTATTTATCATGTCATGCCATTTTAATTGGAATGCAAGCATCAGCATTGCCTGCGCTATAAGCTGTACGCTCATTATTATACCACTATTCTCGGAACTTTTCAATATTCCAATCCCTATAGAATATATATTTCCGCGTTCACTTTCAAGTTTGGAAAGCATTTCTGCTGCGTTAGGATCTTTCGTTCCATAAGCAAGCATTATTTCATTGAATTTATCTTTTAGGTTCGTATCGGTTTCGCGGAAGTATTTTCCATAGGATGGTTTTATCTGAGTTTCATCAGGAACTTGTTCTTTTTCATCGCGCATGTAATCATTATTGTAATATAAATTTTAAAAACTAATGCAAATTCCAATACAAATACAAAAATTGATGCAGAGCCACAAAAACCAAATTGTTTATAAATTTTCTTAGAAAAATATACTTCTGATTCTATGGAAGATAAAAAAGGAATACTTATTTTAAGTGACGGAACAGTTATTTTAGGGAAATGTTTTGGCGCGTCTGCAATCAGAACTGGCGAACTTGTTTTCAACACCGCAATGCAAGGGTATCAAGAAGGTCTTACAGATCCGAGCTATGCAGGGCAGATTCTTCTTTCCACTTACCCGCTTATTGGAAATTACGGAATTAACAATTACTCATTTGAAAGCAAAAAGATTCATGCTGAAGGTTATGTAATTAAAGAACTTTGCAAAGAACCGGAACATCAGGATTGTATAAAAAACTTAGAAGAGTTTTTGAAGGAAAACGAAAGACCTGGGATTTACGGAATAGATACGCGGTTTTTAGTGCGTAAAATACGCACACATGGAGTAATACCTGCAATAATTACAGTAAGCGAAGAACCACTTAATATAAAATACTTACTTGAAAATTTAAAATTCAATTACGCGCAAATTGATTTTATAAAAAATATTACAGTAAAAAAACCGGAAATTTATGGAGATGGAAGAAAAAAAATTGTGCTTATAGATTACGGCGCGAAACACAACATAATAAACGAATTAATTAAGCGCGATATAAAAGTTATAATGGTTTCAGCATTCGAAGAATTGGAAAAAATAAAGGAATTTGAACCAGATGGAATAATGCTTTCAAACGGTCCAGGCAATCCTGCAATTCTTGAATATGCACACAAAATAATATGCACATTGAGAGATTACCCTATGTTTGGAATTTGCTTAGGTCATCAACTAATTTCGCATGCACTTGGAGGCAATACTTATAAACTTAAATTCGGACACCGAGGAGTGAACCATCCTGTTATAAATTTAAAAGACAATCGCGTTCGCATAACTACTCAGAATCATGGATTTGCAGTTGGCAAAACCCCGAAAGATTTTGAAATTACCGAGAAAAACGCGAACGACGGAAGCATTGAAGGAATGGAATGTTACGATGGGCATATCTTTTGTGTACAATACCATCCGGAATCAGCGCCAGGACCTAATGATACAAAATATTTATTTGATAGATTTGCAAAAATGTTATAAATTTTTAAAACCTTTCGGTTCTTGATAACATATGGTTTCACACAAAATACATTCGAGATACATAGAAATATTGAACAAAATAAAGAAGCTACCACTTTTTGAAAAAATTTTTACTGATAGACCTTTGTCAAAAATATTCAATAATGCTCAAATAACTTAGAATCAGGTTTCAAACTGGACTCCACCTCATTCTCTGAGTGAAAAGATAAAAAGTATACTTAAGCTTAAAGATGATATTGTAATAACAGAAACACATCTAAAGAGAATAGAACTATATAAGCCCGATTATATTCCTAAATGGGTAGATTGGTTTTTATGTAAACTTTATCATATACTTTTTTTGAGCATCTAAGTTCTCATCTTCTTAGGCACATGTAAGTCAATAAATTTTCATCTCCATCGTAAAATTAATCAATAGTATCTAAATGGGAAGGAATATTGTATGAAATAACTCCATAATATTTACCCAGGAACCAAAGCATCTTTTATTGAAACGGTCTAACTAATGCTACTTATTTCAATATGGAGATACCTTTATATCTTTTTGTTATTAACATAATAATATTATAAACAAATATATAAAAATCGTATAAGTATGCAATTTATGCTCATAAGAATTACCGAAGAATATTCGGGAAGTGAGGCCTGTGAAAATGAAAAATTTTTTATCCATAAATGATTTGAAAAAAGAAGAAATAGAAAAAATATTTGAAATGATTGAAAAACTCAAAGATGAAATATTTTTTCCAAAATCTCAGTCTGCAGGGCTTCTTTTTGATAGACCAAGTACAAGAACGCGTGTTTCATTTGAAGTTGCGCTTAGACAACTCGGAATGCATCCAATTTATTTGGATTATGTGTTTTCCCAGCTTGCAAGAGGAGAAAAAATAGAAGATACAGGAAAAGTGCTTAGTTCCTATGTTAATATAATAATTACGCGATTACACAAACACGAAATGCTTCAAAGTCTTGCGTCTTCTTCGTCAGTACCTGTAATAAATGCAGCTACGGATATTGAGCATCCGTGTCAAATACTTGGCGATCTTTACACACTAAAGCAACATGACTTTTTGAAAAAAGAAACAAAAATTGCATACTTAGGAAATCCTTTAAGTAATGTTGCAAATTCGCTTCTTGCAGGCGCGGAAAAATTTGGATTGGAAATTATTTTTATTTCCCCAAAAGGGTATTATCCAAATCCGGAATATGGAAAAAATGCAAATGTTCTCAATGATTTTAATGTTAATGTAGATGCTGTATATGTAAGCACATTTGATATAAACGAGGATGAATTAAAAAAATTCCTTCCCTATCAATTAGATTCCGTACGAATGAAAGAATTAGGTGCGAAATTTTTCATGCATCCGCTTCCTGCATTTAGAGGAATAGAGATAAGCAATGATGTTTTGGATTCGAAATATTCGCTTGCATGGGAACAAGCAAAAAATAAAGTTGCGGTGCAGAAAGCGCTGATAGTGTATCTTTTAAATGAGTCTTTCTAATTTTCTGAACATGCTCGAAAAACTTAAAATTTTTCAATAACCCTTTTAATTGGTGATGGTTTTATCTCTTTTCGCGTACGCGGAGTTAGGAAGCCCTGGTCTGGGTTAATATTGCTAGAAAGATTCTTAATAGTTCGTCTAATTATATTCTTTACTTTACGATTTTGTTCTGTTTCATGTGCGTCCTTTAAAGCCTCGCGTATTGTTTCGTTAACTTTTGGATCTGTTTTTCTTATTTTTCCAAGAGCTTTAACAGCAGCCTTGCGCACAATC
>DYTL01000005.1 GCA_020726005.1 Microcaldota archaeon
TTAAATAAACCTTAATTACCCTCAACATCACTATAGTATCCTAAAAATAGGGTTTAAGCCAAATTTACCATTTTTTAGATAGTTTCATGTGTTTAAGCAAGATGGTTGTTTCAGGATTTGCTGTACAACATCATTTTAGTAAACCATAACATTGAACTTGCACACGCAGTTTGAAGATTGGTTTACTTATGTAATAATTAAGTACACAAATAGTTTACCATATAAGTAATTATTCAATTTTACAATATTTTTATTTTATGAAAAATGTAAAAATTCCCACTTAATTAGTGAGCTCAAAAGCTATACTAAAACTGCGAAACTTTGTATGTATATCAAAATCACAAGGAAACTAAGTGCACAGAAGACTTCAAAAAATTTGCTTAAATATGTCAAGGTTGTTTCTTCCTTATCATTTTTTTATTATACTTAATAAACAATTCCGAAAATTATTCTATACATAATATTAATATATGTTAATACAAAATTAATTCATGCTTCAATGTAGCAGATGCGGAAGAGAAATTAATTTTGGCACATATTGCGATAGTTGTCAATTTTATGTGTACAACGAACAGTGTTGGCGTTGTAGGATGTATCTTCCTAAAGCTGAATTGCAACAATGGTGTGGACAAACATATTGTCCATATTGTATTCAAGATTTGCGCGATCATGAAAGAAACATGCAGGCAAATCAAGATGAACGCGTAAGAAAAATACCTGGTGAAAAACCTCCAGATGAGCACGGATTCAGAATCGGACAAAAAAATTTGGATTATTTTTGCGACCAATGCCAATCGGATTTAGATATTGTATATGTTATTGCTGACCATAAATTCTGCGAATTGTGTTTTCAACAATATCGTAAAGAATGCATTAATAACGATATAGATACACCACCACACGTAAAATTTAGAATAAAAGAAAGTCCTGGATTACTTGTGCGCCTAATTAATTTTTTAAAAAGAAAAATTAATGATGAGTGGAAAAAACGAAATACAAAAAAGAACGATAAATAATTACTTAAGCAATTTCACGAAATATATTTCAGTGATTACTTGGATATTGTACAATTTATAAATCAATATTATATTGAACCAATAATAAATCACGAAGGATATAATATAGTTAATACTATAACTTACGCACTAATTGCGATTTTGGTAGTTTATTTTATTTACAGGATTTTTAAGCAAAAAAAAATTGTAATAGATAAACAATTCATAATTAATACTGTTCCATTCGTGCTTTTTGGTTCTACTGTACGCGTAATAACTGATAGTATAGACACTAATGTAATGAAACAGATTACTCTAATTCATTCATTTATTTTGAATTCGCACATTTACGATTATGGGTTTTTAACTAGTAGTCCGGGTATTTACATAATAACCGCAACGCTATTTCTAATTTCGCTTGCGATTGCACATAAAATGAAAAATATGAAAATTGTAGGTTATATCGGAGTTGCATTATGGCTTCCACATTTTATAGTACTACTATTCATGATGAGTTATTTACAATTCGCATTACCTATACTTATTTTAACCGCAATACCGTTTTACATAGCGTTTAAATACTTCAAGAACGATATTTTAGCATACGTGGTTGGAGCGCATGCGTTAGATGGTGCAGCAACATTTTTCATAATAGATTATTTTGGAAAATTTACCGAAAAAAATTATTTTGAACAGCATGTAGTCCCTTCCTTTATTGGAGAACTGTTTGGAACGTTTTTCCCCTTTTATTTATTAAAAATAGCGATTGCGTTTGGCGCAGCATATTTTATTGCAAAGGAAAAAGAAGCAAGCGAACAGGAAAAGTATTTTATTGCGCTTTTATTAATTATAATTGGGCTCGCGCCAGGACTACGAGATATATTAAGAATGATTGTGGGTGCGTAAAATGGAAAATTGGATTATAATAATTGTAATTAGCACGGTTCTTTTGGTAGTATTACTTCTTACAATATACTCGCTTTTGAAGAAGAAACCAGCAAGAACGCTAGAAGAAAGAATGGATGAAATGTTGGCAAGAATAGCTAACGGAGTACACGCTAAAATAAAAGATAATACAATTGAATTAGAAAGAAACGGATTAAAAATGAAATACGTGTTCAATGTTTCAAAAGGCGGAGAGGTAAATGCTATCCATCATTCATTTTCAACTGAAACTAGAAACGAGTTAAAACAGTATTATATAATGCAACCCGCACTGCCAAAAAGGCAGATTGAGATTTATCCGAAAATCGAATTCTCAGCTTATATCCCATCTAAAATAAAAAGATTACTTGAAGCTGATATGGACGTAGATTATTTCATAAATAATGAACATGGGATTTTTGTTAGCATAGGTGGAAACTGCATTAACGCGCAGCTTGGGTTATTTATGGGAAGAAAAGATATTATAATACTTGATGCATTCGCAGAACTTTCCAAAGGAAGCAGATTTTATTCGCTTCTTTCGGGTAAACTTACAGAAGATGAAGGAATGGAATTTACTAACGATTGGGAGGAGCTAGTTGCACGTGGATTTAATATTTTGGAAAAAACCGCGAAAATTACCAGGGAAAAATAATGCTTGCACTAATTGGTTTGGGAATTTCAGGCGACTTAACTTTACGTGGAAAAGAACTTGCGAAAAAATGCGATGAAGTTTATGCAGAAGTGTATACTGGAATTTTACAGCGTAATTGGATAAAAAAAATAGAAAAAACAATCAAAAAAAAAATAATTGTTATTTGGCGTGAAATTCTCGAAAGCGATTTCATCGTACAAAAAGCAAAAGAAAAAAACATAGCGCTTCTTGTTGTAGGTGATCCGCTTGCTGCGACTACTCATTATATCCATTTACAGGATGCGAAACACGCTGGAATCAAAATTGAAATAGTGCATAATTCCTCAATTTTTATTGCAGCACCTGGAAAGGCAGGATTACAATATTATAAATTCGGAAAAACCGCAACTTTAGCATACTGGAGAAAGAATTATGAACCGGTTAGTGCACTCGAAATTATTAAAGAAAATTTGAAAACTGGATTACATACCCTTCTTTTATTAGATTTAGATAAAACTAGGCCTATGGATGCGAAAACCGCATTTACACAGATTGAAAGAATGGAAACAAAATTAGGAATGAAAATAGTTAATGAACTTATTGTTTTAAGACGCGTAGGTTGGAAAGATGAAAAAATATTTTATGGAAAAATTTCAAAATTAAAAAAAATGAATTTGGGGTACGCGCCTTTTTGCTTTATTATTCCTGGAAAATTGCATTTTATAGAAAAAGAAAATCTTGCTGAATTTCAGACATAGATTATTAAAAGATTTGAAATAATATTTTTTTGCGTTTTTTAGCGAATTTATGTAATTTCGAAATCGAAAGGTTTTTATTTACTTGCGGATTTACTGTAATCTTAACTGATAAATATGTTAGATCAAATCGCACTTTTCATATCCTCCTTACTAGGAGGAAAAATAATCCTCCTGTTAGTGTTTTTTGCATTTTTTGGGATTATGTTTTATATCGTATATAAAATAATTTTTTATCTTCTGAAAAAAATCGTGGAAAAAACCAATACTGATTTAGATGATAAACTTTTGGAGTGCATGCGGGATCCAATACGTCTTTTTATTTTATCATTAACCATTTTTCTTGCTATCAATCTAACTTATCCTGATTTTAAAATAAACGAAAAAATCGGATTTTCAGAAATATACTCTATTATACTTATATTTCTCTGTGCGTTTGCACTTAATCGTTTTATTTCAAATATATTAGAGTGGTACAAAAAGGAAATTATATCAAAAACAGATACAAGAACAAAATTTGACGAAGAAATGATTTCTGTAATACAGAAAGTACTACGTTTTGGAATATATGGATTAGCATTAATGATGGCACTTTGTAATCTTGGAATAGAGATTACTCCGCTTCTTGCGGGATTGGGAATAGCAAGCCTTGCAGTTGCTCTTGCCTTACAAGATTCTCTTGGAAATTTCATTGCCGGTATAAATATCTCTGTAGATAGACCATTAAAAAAAGATGATCTCATACGTACTGATTTTGGGATAGAAGGCATTGTTCAGGAGATTGGTTGGAGAAGCACCAAAATTCTTACTTTCCAGAATAATTACGTAATAATCCCTAATACTAAACTTGCACAGAGCATAATTACGAATTACTATCGTCCTGACAAAACTATCACTCAAATCGGAAATATAGGAGTATCTCATAATTCGGATGTTAATCATGTTTCAGATGTAATTAAAAATACGATAAAAAAGACAATTGCAAAAAGCAATAATTTTGTAAAAGATTTTGAACCAATAGTATTTTTCGATTCTTTTGGTGATTTTTCGTTAAATTTTAAATATGTCTACAAGATCAAAAAATATACTATACACTTAGCCGCTACGAATGAAATAAATCGTGCAATATTCTACGAATTCAAAAAAGAAAACATAATTGTTCCTTTTCCAACTAGACTTGTGCATCTTCATCAAAGAGAGACCGAAAAGAAGTAAAAAGAAAGAGGATATAAAATGCTTGGAATAATTGGCGGAACTGGGATATATTCGCTGGGAAAATTTACTGAGTGCGAAGTAAATACCCCTTATGGATTTGTTAGAACTTATTTTGGCAAAATAGAAAGAATAGAATGTGTATTCATCCCAAGGCACGGAAAAAATCATGAATATCCTCCACATAAAATTAATTATCGTGCGAATATCTGGGCGCTTGGCCAAATTGGAGTACGGGGAGTGATTGCAACTTATGCTGTTGGAGTAATCTCTAAATTTAAACCAAGTGATTTAATAGTAGCTGAAGATTTTATTGGTTTTAATACTCCAATTACTTTTTATAATGATTTCAAAAACGGAATAAAACACATTGATTTTTCCGAACCATATTCAAAAGGAATGCAATTTAAGCTTTTATCTGCAGCGAAAAATGCAGAAATTTCTCTAAAAACAGATGGAATAATTGCAACTACACACGGACCAAGATTTGAGACGCGCGCTGAAATAAATGCACTCAAAAAAATGGGTGCAAATTTAGTTAGTATGAGCAATGGATATGAAGCAATTCTTTTTCATGAATTAGAAATTCCTATTGCAGGATTGTGCATCGCAACTAATTATGCATGTGGAGTAATGAAAAAGCAACTTTCACATATAGAAGTAGTAAATATAGTCGCGAAAAAGGAAAATGATGTAAATAAAATAATTGCGGAGTTCGCTAAACTCTGTTAAACTTTTTACAGAAAGAATAATCTAACGTGTTATCGAAACTTCATTTATTTGTGCAATATATTCAGGATGTTTTGCGAAATAGTCGCGCGATGGCTTTAATAAAAGAATCAATTCGTTCGCAACCGCACTTTTCAAATCTACTGGATGTAGTTTACCTTCTGAATAAACTTTCTTCAGTTCATTAATATTTACAAATTCAATGTCTCCTCCAAATTTCGCAGGTCTTTCCACTTTCAGTGGTTTGTCGCGCATACATATATATTCTGAATATTCTATTAATGGGTTTCCTTCGGTTATTTTTTCAGGACAGAATGCATTATTTATTTTTGATTTTATTTCCTGTTCTGAATCGTGAATGAATATTGCTGAAGAAGGTTTGCTTTTGCTCATTTTCATATCAACCGATGCATCTTCTTTTGTAATATTATTCATTTTTTCTGGTCCCTGCAAACCAGGAAGCAAATGTCCGTGCACTGCTACGAATTTTTTCTTTTTTATTTTTGGGAAGATTTCGCGTGCGAACATATGAACTTTTCTTTGATCCATTCCAGCATGTGCAATCTGCACATTCAATTTCGCAATGTCTGTGGCCTGCATTACAGGATAAAAAATTGAAGAGGCATTTGTTGCTTCGGTTTCCTTTCTTCCCATTATTGTTACAGTACGAAGTATTCGGGCTATAGTTGTATTCCTACCTATACTTAAAACTGTTTTCCAATATTCGTCATCATAGACCTTGCTCGCAAGCAGGTAATCAACTTTATCTTCTGTAAGCCCGAGTGAAATGAACGCATGTTTGAAATAATTTTCTGCGATAGATTGTATCTTTTTCAAATCTCCTCCAAGTTTTCCATTTATCCATGTATGGTAATCTGCAAGCCAAATAGTCGGCTTTACATCTGCATCTAAGAAATCGCGTATTTTAAGTGCACTCATCAAACCGCTTCCAATATGCACTTTTCCAGAAATTTCAAATCCGATATAATGACGCGGAGTAGAATATGTTTCAAATATTTCTTTCATGTCTTCGCATGTGATAATTTCTTCTATTGGGGGCCTACAAACAAGTTCAATTTTTCTTTCTATATCCATAATACTATTTCTTATGCGTATTTTTAAGTTTTTCCTTGTTTTCTTGCACATATTAAAAAATAACGTGAGTTTTCGATAACCTTTATTACATCAAAACCATTTATATTGAGATGTTTTTTAATTTTATCAGGATACATTCCTTTTTCATAACAAACTATCGCTGAAAAAATCGTGCTTACTATTGTAGGTTTTGGTGCAGCTATAATTACGAATTTTGATGCGAGTTCACAATGTTTTTTTATGAGATTTGATTGCTCTGGTTCTTTGAAATGCTCCACAAGGCCATCTGAGAACACCAAATCGTATTTTTTTTCGAATTTTAAATCAAATACATTTCCTAAATAATATTCTGTTTCATTTCCATATTCTTTTTTGTGTTTGAGCATTGCATTATTACTATGATCTAAAATTGAGGCCTTGGACTTTTTTATTTTCTTTATCGCCATCGTAAGATGTCCAACTCCGCCTCCTAATTCGAGTGTGCTTTTCACATCCAAAAAGTTGATAAGTGGTGCGTAGAAATAATTAAAATGATAGTTACTTAGTATACGAAATAGATAGTCGAAAAAAGGAAAAGAATAGTATTTATTCCAATTTTCAGGAGTTGATTTTTTGGTCATAGAAAATACACCTCATATTTTTGAGATTATCCATAAGATGGAAATTATGCTTCCGATTATTATAAGTGGCGCAGCAATTTTCGCAACTGCAATTGTTGCATTTACAGTTGAAATTATTTCTATACTTTGTTTTGCACCGAGCACGTTTATCTTGAATCTATTTTTGAACGACGCAAATGATGCGGGTTGAACATCGTCTATCGCTTCTCGCACAGCTTCTTTTATTGTTTCAAGAATGTTGATCTCTTCTTCTATGGGATTAAGCACGCCACGTACTACATTCGTTGAATGTGTATCAGTAGTATAAATACCAATCTCAAAATTCATTTTTTTCTGTTTCTCTAATTCTTTAATTTCACTAATTATTTTTTCGCGCACCTCTGGTTTAATTCCATTTGAATCTATAAGCACAAGAACATATTTTGGTTCGGTTGAAAAAACCGCGACTTTTATTCCGGCAAGCCCGAGTTTCGGAATTTTCGGATATTTTTGGGAAATTCCGATTTGTAAATTGTTTTTCTCCTGTTTTTTTGAGAGTGAATCCATAACCGCATCCAAATAATTAAATCCAATTGCACTTCCCGGTTCGAAACTGGTTATATCCCCTGTTTCAGCATTATGTTGATCTATAATAGAAACCATGGGAACGTATTTTTCTCCTGCTCCAATTATTGCGAGTCCAAGCCCGAAATTCACATCCTCTGTTGTTTGTGGTGCACGTGAAATTCCAACAAATGCGGAATTATTAAACATCAAGCATTCTGCAAAACACTCCATACAAAAACCGCGCGAAAAACCAACTGAGGATTTTGCAAAATTTGCGTTTTTAAATCCATAATCAAAAGATGAAACTATCTTTACAAGCTCATGTGAAGCTACGGGATTCAAATCATGAGTAACCGTTCCATGAAAAATGAAAGAAACGATTTTATATTTTTCCTTCAACTTTTCTGCAAGCAAATGAGAGAAATTACTGCCTCCTAATGAGCCAAATGGACCATAATGCACATAAGGAATTACAAATGCAATCGTACTTTCTTTTTTCTTGAAAAGAAATGCTGAAATAATGGTTTCAACCTCTTCTCCTACACGCTCAAATTCTTCTTCTATACTCTTAGATTCATAAAACCAGTGCGCTAAGAAAAGTGAAACCACATCCAATGTATTAAGTCCGAAATTCCTTTTCATTGGAGCATTAATTATAAGAAAAAATGTATATACAAATCCAAGAAAAACTACCGACGCAATTATGAATTTTCCAATTATTAGTATCGGTTCACCGGATATTGAAATTATGCTTCCTGAAATAAGAAAAAATCCGTAAAGAATAATTTGAATAACTGCAAAAAGAAATGCACGCCATTTCAAAATAAAGACAAAACGGGCTATTACAAACCAGGTTGCAAAAGCTATCGAGGCCGCAAAAAAAATTATTACCTCCTTGTTTTGGGAAGGAGTATTTATTAGTAAGAAATAAGCAAAATAGGCAAGCGCATAGATTATTTGTCCTAATAAAGAAGCAGCAAGTATACGCTTAAAGTGTATTCGCCTTATTATGAGTTTAATAATCATTGAAGTTAATATCGCTGGTATAGAAAGAAGGAATAATCCTTGAAGCGCACCTTGAAAAATACTTTCAACACTTGTTTTTTCTAAAATCAGAGAAGTAAAAACGCCAAAAACTAACCCTATTAATATCATGAACGAAAGAAGATATTTTGCACGTGGTAGTGAAACGAATATATTAGTAAGTTCAACTGCTTTTTTTATATTGCTCATAAATTTCTTTCAAGAAGAAATTTAATAAAGAGACCTATTTTAAATTCTGTTCGCTAATGAATATTTGTGAATCCAATAGTACTTGAAACAATAAATAAAGATACAACACAGGATCCGTATAAAAAAATATTAAAATAGTACTTACAATAGTATCAAAGCCCGTAACAAAACAAACAAAGCAATCTTGGAAATATTTATCAAAAAGTAGGTAGAATAGAAGAAGCAAACGCTGATCTCAAAAATATGAAGAATTAATAAAATAATTATTATGTATATCTGTCCGAAATGCGGTACGCAGGAAGGCACGAAAAAATTTATCGGCCCTTTTTGCATAGACTGCTATTACTTTAGAATAAATGTTCCTGATAAGGTTGAGCTTCAGCAATGCAAACGTTGTTTGAAAATAAAATTTGGGAGTAAATGGACTAGATCTTCAGAAAGAAAAATTAAGGATTATGTGAAAAGCAAATTCAAAGGCGAATTTACAAATGCGGAATTCCTCCTAGACAAGAAAAAAGCACTTTTCATTATAGAAAAAGATGGTGCGAAAACCGAAATTGAAAAAACGATAAACTTCAATTTTAATCTGGATATTTGCCCTGAATGCAATAAAAAAGCAGGCGGATATTTTGAAGCAATAATTCAGTTGCGCGGAAACAGTGATAGAATTAAAAAATATTTTAGGATTTTTGAAAAAGAGTTAGATAAAGTGGAGACATTCGTAAGTAAAGTTGTAGAACTTAAAGAGGGGTTAGATATTTATGTAGGAAATACTCGTGTCGTACTTGCAATAATAAAAAGATTAGGGCTTAGACATACAATAAGCACAAAACTTGCAGGACAAAAACAAGGAAAACGAGTATATAGGACGAGTTTTGCAATACGATTATAACAATAACCCGCATAAATGGATTCTATGCGGTTTATTTATAAACTTTTCTGTAAAACAATATACAGTAATTCCGAACATCTTCTACAACTAAACCATTCGCGCGAACCGAACAATATATTGGTTTTATAATTAAACTATTTTTTTGCGTTTTTTAGCGAATTTATATAATTTCAAAATCGGAAGGTTTTTATTATCCTTCCAATCTATAACTCTTATAACTTTTGAAAAGCAACAGTTTTTAAGAGGTCTATGCCTTTAACACCACATCTCTAATTGTAGCATATATCATTCTATTTATACTTGTGTCGGGATCATCTTCAAAATTATACCATATTATGAAATAACCCGCGAATTGTTGCCCTGCAAGAATTGAAACATTAGTAGCTGTTGCGCCTGCAATTTTTTTGCATGGTATTGCCTTAAATATTTCTGATGTTCCTGACTGAATGGTTTTTGGGAGTGTAATTGATCCTGAATCAACATGGCTTTTATTTGCTTCGTTTGGTAGAGTGGTGGTGCAACTTATATTTGAAATAATTATTGCGCGCCCCTGACCATTTTGTAAAGTTATACTAAGATTATTTGTTTTGGTATTACTATCGTAATATACCATAGGTAGTGGGTTATTACATGCAAAACCAGGACTCATTTCGCACATTTGTACAGTCCTTTGGCCTTGTGTCCACATATAAAGTGTAGCAATAACTATCGCAATTATTAAAATAGCCCATCCATAAGTCATTAAATACTCAATAGCTGCTTGTCCTTTCTTTTTTTCTAATATTTTATTCAGTTAAACCACCTATTTGTCTTTTATATGCACCTTCTATATAAGCATACCTACAAAAAATGATTCAAGAATTGCTAAAACTAAGAAATAAACCAAATATGCAACTATAATTATGAATGGAAAGTATTTTAATCCTTGATTTTTGGAACCTGCTTGTATTATTCCAATAATTAATGACGAAATAAGCACCGTTATAAATATTGTTCCGAGCGAAAAATAGAAAAAATCAGAAGAGGTTATGAGAGGTGCAGCTGAAGGTTTTATGAATGACATAGTTTCAATAGTAATTTGAGTTCCAAATGAAAAGGATTTTTCCAATATTCCAAGAAGTTTGTTTACTACTGCAAAAAGAAAGGGAGCTCCAAACGCGGCTGAAAATAGTATGAATATTTCGTAGATAACCATTGACGCTGCAATATCTTTTTTGAGAATCGCGGTTTCGCGCGCATCCGCAGCAGTTATTTCTAATATTTTAGCAATTTCACCGCCTGTAATTGATGCTTGTTTTATAAGAGCAAGAGTACGCCCAAGTATTTTAGAATCAAAACGTTCATTCAATTTATCAAGCGCAGAACCAAGAGATTCGCCACTGAAAGTTCCTTTTATCACGTTTTTTACTTCAACAGATAAAATTCCGAATTCAGGTTTTGCTGCATACCATATCGCTTGGTCTAAAGTCATGCCTGCGCGTACGTTCGCACCTATAAGCGTAAGGAAATCCGGAAGCATAACTTCAACAGCATTCTTCCTTGTTTCAGTAAGCAATATAAGCACTGCTGAAACTAATGTATAAAATATAAAAAGCACGAATGCAAACGAAATAGCAAAAATAATTATAAATATTATAATTTTAAGCGCGATTATTTGTGAGGTCAATGAAGGTATAATATTACTAATGAGCAAAAAGAAATAATTTTGGTATCCAGGAAGTAAAAAGAGCACAAGTGAAAGGAAAAATGTTGCCGTAGTTAGCAATACAATTAAATAACCGGCAAATGCTTCAGATGATAAAATTATCCCCGCTGAGTGTATTCTTTTTTCGAATGATTGTATCCATTCTCTTGAAAATACTCTTCCAAAACTTTCAAAACTTATTAATGCCATATCATCACAATACGTATCTAGGCCTCGCCGATTCCATAACACTTAGAAAAACAAACTGAACTACAGCAATAAACGCAATTATATAGATAAGTGAAATTGAATTTATTCCAATCATTCCTCCACTTACAAGTGAAAAAAGAATTATTGCGAACGCTACACCTAATGAAGGGAAAACTATTCCAAATATCATGAAAAACATTACCATTGGGTTAAGTTTATGTCCATATTCTTTAAGTGAAATCGCTTGCTCTTTTGCGATTTGATTTAGTACAACCTCAAGCGAAGAAGCTACATCTGCACCTGACGATAAAGCATTGGAAAGCTGCATCATTATTCTAGAATATGCATTACTCGGCGAATCTGCACCAGATTCCCGTATTGCTTGTCCCATAGGCACGCCTAAATTTATTTTTTCTATTATTTTCCTGAATTCTTCACTCACAGTTCCATAACCTGAAGAAACACCTACAAGCGAATCAAATAAAGGCATACCTGCACGTAATGCAATAAAAACATGCCTTCCAGCGAAAATGAGCTCTGTTTCTATTTCTTTTCTTCTTTTGATTATTTTAGCTTCTGGATAACGCATTATGTAAGAAAACATACCTAGTGCAATAAATGGAAATGCGACAAGTGTAAAAAGTAGATTTATCTGCATTATTTCAAGTATAATCGCAACAAAAATTGCAATACCTATTGAGAGATATATCGTTAAAATTATTGTTTTTTCCAAAAATTTTACTGGACTTTCAGGACTATTCGCAAGATAAAGTTTTTTCTTTAAATCAGGAAAGTATATTAAAAATGATTCAGCAAATGAGTGTTCTAATTTTTTCCGAAATCGGGTCTGTCTTGAAACCACTGCAGCTAATTTTTCTTCCATATCATAACCTTTTGTGCACTATTTTTGTACACTATTCTACATTATAATACCTTATAATCATATACTTTGTATTATTCAACCGAAATATTTATCTATTGTTTCTTTTTTAAGTCCTGACTCGATTGCTATACACTCCCTTGCATTAGTAAGCAGTTCAAGTTTAGTTGTTTTTCCATTTTCAAACTCCTTGTATTTTTCCTCATGATGGGCATGCATATATTTTAGAAGCTCTTCCTCTTTCATGTTTACTATGGAAAGTATTTTTTCTATTTCTTCAGTTATAAAAGATTCGAGTGCTTCATGCTTTTTGCTCTGAATAACAGAAAAAATCTCCTTTCTTATTGTGTTTTTAAGCGAAAGAAATTCTGCCGAATAGGAAAATTTTATTTCTTGTATGCGCGCGTTTGTTTTTTCAACAACGTATTTATCATTTTTAAGCGAAGCCATATTGCGCAATTTTTCAAGTACAATTTCATGTTTTCTTATGAAAAAAGATTCGCATTTACCGCTTACAATTTCGAACTGCGTCAAGAGATTCTCCAAATCCAATACTAACATATCATAAATTGCCTTTTTCTTTTCTTTATCATTCATTGCAATTCTCAGGGAAAATGAAAATCCATCCAATGTTTTAGAAAGCTGCTCGCGGTATTGTTTTATAAGATTTTCTTTTGCTATTGAAAATTCCATCTTTTGATCTATTTCAGTAGAATTGAAGAAATTCATTGAATAAGAAACGGTTATTCCAGGCGTTTTTTGTATTCTGGAAAACACGTCTCTCAGCTCTGCGATTTTATTTGTAATTTCTTGCCTTACATGAAGGCTCTCTTCTTTGAATAATTGTTTTGTAAGTTCAAGCATCCTTTTTTTTATTTCAATAACATTGCCTATTTCTAATTTGCGTGGTACAGTACCTTCTATCTTAGCATACTCATGCTCGGCTGATTGTTCTAAAGGTATAGAAAGTAAAGAAGGAACAAGAAGTGAAATGTTTTCGTGATTTTCAATATAGGGGATTTCAGAAACTTCACCAATAATCTCTTTTGTTCCTTGCGAAAAAATGTCTTTATTTATAGGAATTACCATTTCTTTCTGTACGTTTTTATTTTCATCATGCATTTTATGTGATGGAAAAATTTCTTTTACTGTTTCAATTTCTTCAACGACTTTTGGTTCGGTTGGCTCTTCCTCCTCGAGATCGATTTGTTTTTTATCAGGTTCTTCAAGTTCTTTACTAATCTTAGGTCTTGCGCGTTCTTTTTCAACGTCCTTCTCAAATTCAAAAGGAGAAATGGGTTTTGTCTTAACGTGCTCTGATACTGAAGAAATTTCTTCAACGACTTTTGGTTCGGTTGGCTCTTCCTCCTCGAGATCGATTTGTTTTTTATCAGGTTCTTCAAGTTCTTTACTAATCTTAGGTCTTGCGCGTTCTTTTTCAACGTCCTTCTCAAATTCAAAAGGAGAAATGGGTTTTGTCTTAACGTGCTCTGATACTGAAGAAATTTCTTCAACGACTTTTGGTTCGGTTGGCTCTTCTTCCTCGGTTTTTTTCGCAGCATCAGCTTTTTGCGATGCTTTTGCTACGGAAAGAACGTGTTTTACCACGCGCTGGATTTTTATTGCACTAGCAACCTTAGGCAATGAAGAAACTTTTTGCTTGGGTTTTTCACGTACTACTGGTGTCTCAATATGTGCAAACGGTATTCCCAATACTTTCGCTATTTTCACTATTCTCTCATAATCGTTCAAAATATCCTGATATGTTTTATCTACAAACTCTTCTGGTGAAAAATCTATTGTTTTCGGAAGTTCTACAGTTCCATCATAAGGTTCTTTTTTACCCGCATTTTTTTCGGTTTTTTTCACTTCCTCGACAAGCTCATAAAAATCCATAATTATCCCTATATCGTCCATTCTTCATTTTTGGATGCACGTGTATAGATATCATCTTCATTTAAATAATATTGAGAAACAATGCGTCCTACTTGATCAACACTTGTATAATCCTTGGCGACCATCCAATTAAGTATTTCTGTCTTTTTTTCAAGGTCTTCTTTAATTTCATTATCACTCATCCCAGCATAAAGCGAAAGCAAATCAGCAATCCTTGAAAGTCCGACAATCTGTTTTACCTTATCGTTTTTGACATCCCAACGATGGATTATGCGAAAATCGCCATTTTTGTGTATTTCACCGAATTCAAGCACGCGCCTTATGTTAAACCTTCTATGCCTGAACGTAACAATTACACCGGCAAGGGCATCAAGCATTTCTTTTGGAATATTTATTGGAGGATTTGTTATTCTACTTACTGTTTGTTCAACATTATCTGCATGCAATGAAGCATAAACGCTATGGCCAGTATGCATTGCTTCAAAAAGTATTTCTGCTTCGCGTTGCCTTCTTATTTCTCCGACTATTATGCGATCAGGGCGCATACGTAATGCATTCACCATCAAATCAAGCATGGAAACTTCCCCCTTACCTTCTGGATTTGGTTCCCTTGTAACCATTGGTACCCAATGTAGGAATGAAGGTAAAGTAAGCTCTCTTGTGTCTTCTATAGAAATTATTCTCTGACTTGCTGGAATCAACCCTACAAGCGAATTAAGAAAAGAAGTTTTTCCGCTTCCTGTGCCTCCTGATATTATTAATGATAGTTCGTTTTGTACGCATATCCAAATAAGTGCCGCAACCTCCGGAGAAACCGTCTTATTTTTTATAAGTGTGGTTATACTCCAGGGATTCCTTGAAAACTTTCTTATAGTGAGTGTATTTCCAAAATTAGATATCGGCGAAATTGTTGAATTTACTCTATCTCCATTTGGAAGATGCGCATCCAAAAGAGGAGTAAGAATATTTATCTGTCTTCCTACTTTTCTTGCAATCAGCGATGAATAATCAAAAATCGTTTCCTCGTCTTTTAGCGTGAGATTGCTCTTGCACCACCCGTATTTTTTGTGATAAACCCAAATTGGCTCGCGCGAATTGTTAATTACAACTTCTTCTAATTTGTCATCTGAAAGCAAAGTTTCAATTTCACCTAATCCGAGCGCATTTTGCAAAAGGTAGGAAGCTAATATGCGTTTCTTGTCTTCTGTTAAATTTGGAAAATTTTTATCTAAAATTGCCAATGCAACTTCAAAAAATTTTTTTCTTACTTCACCAGCCTTTTTAGCATCGAGAATGTCGGATATATCTACTTTAACTTCGCTTATAAGTTCTGCGCGTAGCGTCGTCTCAAGAATTATCCGTGTGTATTCAGCAATTCCTGGAATTATTATTTCATAAAATGGATTAAAGTCATCCCGCTTGATTATCTTAATTTCAACTGGAATGCCGCTACTCTCAAACGCATAACTATCCAAAATGCTTGCACGCGTTATTTTTTTTTCCTTTTCCATCTTCAACACCTCGCGCATATAATATTATTCTTCTTCCCATAATTTTTTAATGAGTTTCCTCAATTCATCTCTTTTTACATCAAAATCTTTTTGTTCATCTTCAGTAAGCGTAATATTTTCCCTTATTTCCTGTTTCGCAATTTTTGCACGCTCATTTTCTGCAGAAACAGAAGAACTCGCACGCAATTCAAGTATTTCAGCTTCTTTTCCAAGCAGCTTCACCTGTTTTGCTATTTTCGTTGCTGATATGTCAAGAGCTTCTATTTTAGTATTTATTTCATCAAGCAACTTCTTCTTTTCTATAAGCCCATCCATAGATACTGAAAGTCTTTCAATATTCTTGTAATCTGCGCTTTCTCTAAATTTGGTGAACGATTGATCAAGTGTTTTTTCCGCATCTCCGACTTCTTTTTCTATGTTTTCATAGTTTACTTGTATCTTCTCAAGTTGGACAATATAATCATTTATAGTATTCTCCGCTTTTTCCTTTATCTTCTGAAAAGTTGAATATGTTGCTATGTCTTTATCTAATAATGCAAATATCGCACCGCTTTCCTCGGCAAGTTTTTTTCTTTCCTCGCCTATTTTTTTTCTTAATTCCGAAAGATTAGAAATGAGTTTCTCTATATTCTCAAAAATAGGCAGAGTTTCTCCAACGCTGCTATGAAATTTATCTATTTTCTCGTCAAGCGCATCGCTTTTTTTGATTAATTCGTTAATTTCGGAGTGAGGTCTTTCATTTATTTTATACTGAGCTAATGTTTCTTCGGTGCTTTTGAGTGTTTCAAAAAAATGCGCTATTTTTTCTTCATCCTTTTTTATGCGCACAGACATCTTCGCAACATTCTTTTCTATTTCTTCAATAGTACCATTAAGACTTTTAATTTCAACTGTGGATTCTTCAATAGAATTTTTAAGTGTATTTATCTCTTCCTTTGTATGAGTGAGTAATTTAGAAGCAGATTCGGCTTTATTGAATAATTCTTTTTCTTTATTTATTTCATGTTTAAGCGAATCGTAATCTTTGCGTATTAATTCAATAAGTTTTCGAATTTCCAAAACATCTGTATTTACTTTTGAAACCGAACTGAGTGCATCTTGCACGTTCTTTTCCATGGTTTCTAATTCTTTTTTTAGTACAGTAATTTCTTTTCCAGTTTCCATAATTCCAGGTATCTGATCTTGTATCTCTGGATTCATGAGTTCATTACGCATTTTTTCAAGTTGCACATGCATAAATTTTACCGAATCTTTGAGTTCGCTTATCTTTTCCTTAAGCTCTTCAATCGTATCAATTGCTTTATAATAATCCCCTTCGCAAATACTTTTAATTTGTTCAATACCTGCATTTTTCTTCCCAATTTCGTCTATTCTTGATATTATTGCTTGATAGTTTGTACAGAATTCATTTCTTATTTTTGTGGTTTCATTGAGCTGCGCCTGTGTTTTTACATCCATTTCTCCTATTTTCTGCAACAATTGGGATTTTTCAGATTCAAACTTGGCTCTTTCCTGTTCAATTTTTTCCTCTGTCGGCAGACACCATTTTAAATAAACTTTTGTAAGTTGATATTCAATTAAAAGCATCCCTTCATCTTCTAATGTATGCGCCCAATCTTCTATGCTGGAAATTGGTATATTCAAAAGTCGGGAAGCAAGAGTAATCTCTACTTTTCCCTTTTCTCTGACCAATTTTATTAGTGCATCAACACCTGTAGATATGAGCATTTCACCAAATTCCATATTTTTAATTAGAAGTAATAATTAATAAACATTTATATCTAATATTAAAAGCAATATTCGCTAATAAAGAAACCGACTATTATGTGTTTATCATGTCAAAGAATTTAGATTACCGATTAAAACGAATAGAAAAAGGACCATTACAAAGATTCAAAAATCAGAATGCGGTCTTGAAAAAATTTGGAGAAACCGGACTAAAACTTTATAAAGCAATAAATGGAAAAAAAACAGCTGAAGAAATCGTAAAAGAACTTGGTTTTGAATCTGATTTTGTTGCAGAAGTAATTGCATGGCTTGAAGAAAAGGAAATAATAGAACTTATTATAGTTGAAGATAAAAAAGAAAAGGAAAAAATTGAACTAGAAGATAAAGAAAAATCAAAAGAATCGACTGAAAAATCACCAACCGAAGAAAAAAAATTGGCATCAGAATTTATTTCAGAACCTGATGAAAAAAAGAAGACAGATGAAATTGAAATTCCAAAACTCAAAAGCAGATTGCGCGAAATAATTGAACAGGAAACTAAGGAAAAAAAAGATGAAATATCTTTGCGCAAATTAAGAGAAGAAAAAGAAGAGGAACATGAAATTAAAGAAGATGAAATTGTACCAATCGATGAGGAAGAAGTCCTTCCAATTAAAGAAAAAGAAATAGAATTCGAATATAAACAAAAAGAAGAGCAAGAAGAATCAGAAAAAGAGGAAATTATTCCTATAGAAGAAAAAGAAGAATTGATTCCTGAAAGTGAAGATTTTGAAAAACCCGAAGAAGAAAAAATTGAACCACGTCTCGATAAAGAATCTGATGAAATATCTCCAGAAACAAAAAATGGAGATGAATCTGAATTTAATTCTGTTGAAAAAACCATAACAGAAAAATATGGTGAACTTGGCTTCAAGGTTTATTCGCTCATAGATGGCCAAAAAACCGCAGAAGAAATAATGAGTGAAACCGGAATAAACGAAGCTAAACTCATAGAAATGCTCGAATTCATGGAAAAACAAGGTATAATTAAACTTGAGCATCCGGAAACAAAAGTCGCAGCTAAAACCGAAACAAGCATGGATAAATTTGCTCCTCTTTCGGATAATACTTTAACTACTTCATTAAAAGAAATTTGTCCAGTTGAATTACCAACGAAAGTGAAAATAAATATACTTACTGAAATTCAACTTAAAGCTAATATAGCTCTCAAATTTGGTGAAAATGGCTCCAAAATTATAAATGCAATAGATGGAAAAACAACTGACATTGACCTAAGCATCAAATTCAAGATTCCGCTTTATGAAGTGCGCAATCTGCTTCTATTTCTTGCATTAAACAAAATGATTACTATTCAGCAATTGGATAGAAATGAGGTCTCAAAAAAATATGGTGAAGACTGTTTTGTAATTTATAAAAAATACGGAAGAGAAGGAGTGCTTCTTTACGAGTTAATAGGAAAAGATTTAGGAATAAAACAGATTTTTCAGTTAATCACAAAAGAAAAAGAAAAATTTACAGAAATATTTATATTTGTGCACAAGGTTCTGGGAATAGACCTCCCGATAGATCGTGATGTTATTTATTCTCAGCTTGAAGAAAAAAAATAAGCAAATTCTTTTGAATTTGATCTTAAATTACTTTTTTTCCTTCTTTTTTGCTTTTACTTTTGTTCTTGCTTTTTTCTTATGTGCTGAAGTGCTCTTTCCAGCTGAAATTATTTTCTTCTGTTCTCCTTTGCTTACTCCCTTAAATAATAAGGATGATGCAGAAAACTGAAGTGCCTTAATCATATTCACAACATCCTGAAGATTTGAGTATTTTTTTAAGGTTAAGCCTTTTTCAGCAATTTTTCCCGGGCCTGCAAAAAATACACCTTCTGTTTTTTGTATTATATATTTCGTTGACATATACTCACCACTTTTGTTTCTTGCGTAAAGAATATAAAAGTATCGTACAGTTTTCTTCCAGTAATTCCGAACATCTTCTACAACTAAACCATTCGCGCGAACCGAACAATATATTGGTTTTATAATTAAACTATTTTTCGCATTTTTTAGCGAATTTATATAATTTCAAAATCGGAAGGTTTTTATTTACTTGCGGATTTACTGAATAATTATTTTTTAGAATTTTTGTCCTGTTCCCATTGCTTAAAAATGTTTAT
>DYTL01000006.1 GCA_020726005.1 Microcaldota archaeon
AGTTTTATACTACAACTTCCGCATTTGAACTTTCAATTTTATGCACCTAATCATAATTATTTCATCCTTATGTTAGATTTATATATGCTCCTATTTAGACGTTTAGCGCACTTTCATCTCACGACTAAAGGTTGTGGGTTTTCCCGTGCGCATCTGATAAAGTAGAAAGTTTCTTTCCTCTTTTCTCTGCTTTTGTTAATGCCTTTTTTACAATCGTGCTGAAGTTTTCTTTTTCAAAAACAGTTAGTGCTGCTTCAGTAGTTCCGTTCGGTGTTGCAACCTCACAAATCATTTCTTCAAGTGTTTTATCACTATTCTCAACAAGAGAAGATGCGCCAAAAAGCGTCTGCTTTGCTAAAAAAAGCGCAATTTTCCGCGGCAAACCAATTTTTTCTCCTGCTTGTGCGAGTTTTTGCGTAAAGTAAAAATAATATGCAGGACCTGAACCAGAAAGTGCAGTTATAGCATCCAAATATTTTTCTTTTACTTGTACGCACACACCAAAAGAAGAAAATACTTTTTCAGTAAGTATCAAATCTTGATGAGTTACATACGCATTTGCACAATAGCATGTAATTGATTTTCCTGTTTTTACTGCTAAATTTGGCATTGCTCGCACAATTCGTTGTGCGCCAAGTTCACATTCAATAGATGAAATGGTTTTACCTGCTACAATTGAAATAAAAAGCGTTCTTTTTTTTCTTTTATTTTTTAGTGTGATGCGAATTTCATGTAACAATGCTATTATGTCCTTTGGTTTTACACATAAAAAAACAATATCGCAAGTCAAAATCTTTGATAAATTTTTTGTTTCTTTTTTTTTAATTAAAACTTCAAATCCTTTCTTTATTAGTGCATGCACAATTGCTTTACCCATTTTTCCAAAACCAATTATCCCAATCATGTTTTATTCCCTTATTTGTCCTTTTCCAATTATCTTATATTTATATGTATAAAGAGCATCCACGCTAATCGGACCTCGCACATGAAGTTTTTGTGTGCTTATGCCAAGCTCTGCACCAAATCCAAACTGTCCGCCATCTGTAAATCGAGTAGATGTATTCCAATAAATCGCAGACGCATCAATTTCTTTTGCAAAATCTTCATATATTTTTCTATTTTGTGTAATAATTGCTTCAGAATGTTTTGTTCCATATTTGTTAATATGCTTTATCGCTTCATCAATAGAAGAAACTACTTTAATAGCAAGAATAAGTCCGAGAAATTCAGTTATCCAATCATTTTCTGTTGCGGGTTTTGGAGAAAAATTTTGCAAAATTTTCATACTAATAGGACAGCAGCGAATCTCTACTTGATTTTCTATAAGTGTTTTTGCAACAAGAGGGAGAAAAATAGGTGCTATTTTTTCATGTACTAAAAGTGTTTCTATTGCATTACATGCGCTTGGTTTTTGCACCTTTGCATTTATTATTATATTAATTGCCATCTGAATATCTGCATCATTATGTACATAAATATGACAATTACCTCCACCTGCAAAAATTACCGGTATTGTTGAATTTTCACTTACAAATTGAATAAGTCCCTTACCACCACGCGGAATTACTAAATCAATACAATCATTTCTTTTAAGCAATATTGCTAAATCTTCCCGCGTGCCAGAAAAAAGTTGAATAATATTTTGTTCTAATTTTGCCTGTGTTAATCCTTTTTTTAAAATATTTGTAAGAAAATAATTAGTATAGTTAGCTTCTTTTCCTCCTTTTAGAATAATTGCGTTACCGGATTTTATTGCGAGCGCACATGCCTCTACAATGACATCAGGTCTCGACTCAAAGATTATACAAATTACACCAAGCGGTACGCGAACTTTTTTTATCTGAAGGCCATTTTCCACATTCCAATTAGCGAGTTCTTTTTTTATCTGAGTAAAATTTGCAATCTTTCGAAGCGTTGAAGAAAGATAATTAATACTTTTTTCTGAGAGCGTTAATCTTGCCATAAATGCATCAGAAGCATTGTTTTTTTTAGCTTCGGTTAAATCTTTTTTATTTTCTTCTAATAATCTAATTGTATTTTTTTCAATTAGTTCTGCCATGTAAATGAGTGCATTATCCCTTTTTTTTTCATTGCTATGTGCTAAAATTATTCCTGCTTCCTTAGCGCGCATCGCTATTTCAGCACTGTAATTTTCAGCAATTCTTTTTTGTACGGTCTTTCTATTGAATACCGTCCCAATTTTTTTACCGGAAAATATTTTATTAAGTATGTTCGGAGTTTTTCCATTTGCTATTATTCCAACAATGCCCCGTTCTGTAATTGTTTGCATTGCTTTGAATTTAGTTGAGAATCCGCCTCGCCCCCCTATATTACAGTTTCCTTTGTCCAATTCTTCAATTTCTTCATCAATTTTCTCAATAAAAGAAATAAGATTATTCTCTTTTTCAAGAAGTCCATCCACATCAGAAAGAATTATAAGTACATCAGAATATGTACTTACCGCAACAAAAGAGGATAGAATATCATTATCACTGAATAATTTAACATTTTTGTCGTGCGAAACATCTAACTCTTCTGTAAAAACCGCGTCATTTTCGTTTATAATTGGAATAACACGCAACTGAAAAAGCGTTTTGAGCGTATTGCATAAAGTATAAATGTGTTTTTCTTCTTTAAAATCATCCCGTGCAAGTAAAATCTGCGCGATTACTTTTCCGCGCTTTCGAAAAAATTTATTATATTGCTCCATTAAAAGACTTTGTCCAACTGCTGCAGTTACCTGTTGCATATTTAAAGGAAGTTTATTTTTACTTATCTTTAATTGTGATTTACCAGTTCCTATTGCTCCTGATGTAACGACTATTATTTCTTTATTTCCATTGTGAAGGTCGGATATTTGTTTGCATAATTTAGAAAGAATGTTTAAGTCAATTCCGTCTTTAGCAGATGTTAATACGTTAGTGCCTATTTTGATAACAATACGCTTGCAGGTATTCAGATATTTTCTTATTTTATTTTCATTTTCCATTTTTTCACTTTTTGGATGTATATTAAGACACAAATATTAAGTTAATCGTATGTTTTTTATACTTAATTGAAACGATATGCTCACGTTTATAAAACTTTTTTTGAAAAGGTTTTGTTTTTTATACTTTTTCATCTATATTAATTATGTATGTTACTTTTTAATAGCATAATATTAGCAATACCTGCTGAGATAACTAGAGATTTTATTGCGAGTTTTCCGATTATTGCTATCGCTATTACTATAAGTGCAGGAATAACCGCGCTTATGTATATGTTAGGGAATGCACTTCAATCCCAAGATGTATTAGCAATGGGAAAGGACAGTATAGCGAACTTAGTATTTACTATAATAATTCTACTTTTATTTCTCGGACTTTTTGAAATGTTTTCTATAATTTCAGGAGCACTAACAGGTACAGGTGCTGATAGCCCCCTTGAAGCAGCGCATCATGGTGTAATATTATTCAAAACAAAAATAAACTCAATTTATATGAATCTTTATTTTTATGAGATAATATTCGGTTTCCTTTCCACATTCGGATTTCAGATTCCTCTTTCTGCATTATGCCCGGCTACATTGTGTAATTTTATAATTTCAATGCCCTCGCTTTCTTTTGTGCCTCTTTCTGGACTCGCTCCATTATCAAATGCACACACAGTAATAGTTGAAGCTGTTGGTACTGCTTTGCTTATGGTTATTGCGCGCCAGGTACTGCTTGAGTTTATCATAAACTATATGTATCTCTTTTTTATTTTGGGTATTGTAATGCGCTCATTTATATTTACACGTAGAACAGGTTCAAGCTTGCTTGCTTTTGCCGCAGTTGCTTATTTCGTTTATCCTATTACAGTAATGACAAGCAATTACATAATTTTTAAGCAATATGAAGCAACAAATTTTGGAGTTGTTCCTACTGCAATCGGTTATTGCAGTAATCCGGAAAATATAGAAACCATCGCAAAGGATTTCAAAACAGAAAGAGACACGCTTTATACAAACTCGGGTTCTGTAGGACATACAGCATGGTATTCATTCTGGAAAGGTATTACAGACGTCGGAAAATTCCTCTTTGAAACAATGAACAACATGTTAAAAACACTTTTTTCATTTAATGCATTCCTTATTTCAGGATTGGTAATTTCTCCGATTCTTTTTTCCACATTTTTTGATTTTATTATTATGGAAGTTCAAATACATGTGCAATTTTTAGTGCTTATTTTTGTAAGTTTTGTTTTTGAAATAATAATAACGATAACTGCATACCGTTCTGTAGCGCTTATAGTGGATGGCGAAGCCGAAATATTCGGTATAAGCAAAATCATGTGAAAATATGGAATTTCTCTTTTCTTCGTTTGTTCCGATGGTTGCGTTCCTTACAATGTTTATAATAGCTATAACTTATATGGGCGGAAAAGTATTTCGTATTCCTGAATGGGAAGCATATTTTAGCATTGAACTGCATAACTTAGTAATTGCAATGATAATTGTTATTTGTGCTTTTGGATTTTTTGAGGCATCCAAACAAATTTCAAAATCCCTTCTTTGTTCAAACCAACCAGCACACTGTCTTGAACCGATTGAGGGTTCGCAAGTGTTTTTAAACAATATAATAAACAAAGGCGTTCTTCCAATGTACAAAGATCTTCTTGTAATAGAAGCAGGAACCGCATTTACCAGTTCATTCATGTTAAAGATAGGACCCGCACCATGGGCATTCACAGAAAAAGTTGAACCTGGCGCGGATGCAATACTTTCCATGTCAAGAATGATGAGTTTTGGACTAATAACGATTTATGGAAGTTTATGCATACAATATATTGTGATGGGATTTATAAGCTTTGCAATGCCTATTACGTTTTCACTTGGATTATTATTATTTATATTTCCTCCAACACGCGATGCAGGCGCATTTCTTATTGCCTTTGCATTCTCATTTCAAACAATTTTTCCATTTACTTATGCACTTAATCAAGTTGTTCTCAATGATATGGCGTGTGCGCATACAACAGAAGTATGCAACCCGTATGAGATGTATAGTATGCGCAATATGAACACTATTCTTGCTCCTTTGGTTTCACTCGTAAGTTTTGGTAATTTCACGCTGCTTATACCATTTATAAATGCAATGGCGCATTTAGCGCTTGTCTCGCTTTTTCTACCTGCATTTTCCTTAACCATAACAATAGCTTTTATAAATGCAATAACAAAATTTCTGATGTGGAAGATATGAAAAAAATTGTAATATTTTTATTATTAATTGCTTCGGGTGTTTTTGCCGCGTATGAATCGTTTGATGTACTAAGTAAGACCTATTTTCCGCTTGCCGGAATAACAATATTTACATGCGCGCTTCTTGCTGGCATAGTTTATATGTTTGGTAATTTACTTATGAATGAAAAAATAAAGGTCTGGGCAAAGGGAGAGGTTGTTGAAATTGTTTATTCTGCTATCATTTTTTTCGTAATAGTTGGATTTGTATATACTGGAGATGAAATAATGAAATCGTTCACCAAAGAGATAAGTCCATTTTCAGCAGGAATCATATGTACGTCTGATATTCAAGCATTTAATACGTTTAAAAGTTCACATGGTGAATCAATTGATTCTGGATATGAAAATCTTCCCTGCCATTTGCGTATTGCGAAGAACTTTTTAGCATCAATTTTTTACGAGACGGCGGGATTCGTTAAACGAGTTGGAATAACGAATTCTTGGTATATTTATTTTTCATCGTTTTCAATTGATTTTATGCAGAGTGGTACAACCTCTTCTTTTTCAGGTTCTTCTTTTTCTCATTCTATATTCGGTTTCCTAAATGCAAAGAGTAATGCACTTTCGTTCCTTTTTGATAATGGAATAAAAGTGCTAACATTAGTGCGATTTCAAGAAATTCTAATAAATTTTATTGGACTTGCGATTTTTCCTGTAATGCTTACTGCTGGAGTAATATTGCGTGTATTTGCAATTACGCGTAAATTAGGGGGTTTGCTTATGGCGCTTGCACTTTCATTATATTTTATTTTTCCGATTTTTTATATTTTCGGGGATTCAGTATATAATGAGATAAAATTGGGACAAATGCAGCAAGGACAAAATAATCTAATGCTGCCTTTAAATGAACAACCCGTGCTTGCATTTCTTAATAATCCTAATATGAAAGGTATGCCAAAAATGCTGAATGGAGATGAAGTAGGAAAAAATGAAAATTACGATGTAAATACTATAAGTAATGAAATTGGAACCCAGTTTCTTAATCAGCTTAATTTCATATCTGCAGATAAAAAATGTGAAGATGTAATTAAAGAAGAACAAGAAAATAGAGATAAACAACTTTCGCTTCCGGATATTTTGCGTAAACTTACTGGTTTGCATATATTCGGCGAAAATTCTCTACTCGCAACATGGCTTAATGATGCGTATAATAAAGGAGGAGTGTGGGGCTCACATATTAATGTATCTTTTAATTCTATAATTATTGGTATTGATGTTTTAGCAAAAGCGATGTTTTTTTCATTGTTTTTTTCGTTCCTTTCTATTTTCGCAACTATTGCCGCAGTAAAATCGCTTTCACCTATGTTGGGCGGAGATGTCGAAATAGCCGGGCTTACACATTTGATATAGGTGGACATTATGATAAAAACATTATTTTTCTTTGCGATGTTTGTGTTGGCTGTTTATGCGAGTAGTGACAACTCAGTGATCTCATATAAATTAATTGGTACATATGTTGATGAAGGCAATATGGCTAATGTAGGAAATGAAAATGTAAATACATTAAAAACTCAGTCTTTTATGCCTGCATGTGAAGCTTCATTAACAACAAAAAATATGGCAAACGATCTTATTGCTAATTCATTTTTTGTGCTCGCAATAATGGCTGCGGCAATAGCATTATTATATATGGCAGGAAATTTTTTCCAGATGCCAAACTTGCTTGCATTGGCAAAACAAGAACTCAGCGAAATCGTTTTTACTATATTTATTGCAGCGATTTTTGTTACATTTATTTTTGCGTCCGCGTTTTCTACACCAACTCCCCAGAATATTTTTAGCATAAATTTTTTCCAAAAAGCAACTGACTATAGTTATAATATGCTTTATAAAATCAGCTATGTTTCAGGAATTATGATAAGCTCGAATGTATTGCTTAACTCTGTGTATAGTATTTATATACCAATAGGCGCAGTACGCAAAAGTATGAGTATGCAACTTGGTCCGGCACTTAGACCGCTCGTAGATGGGGTTTCATTCTGCCTGCAATTTCTCATTACTTGTTATGGAGAATGGATAATGTTCATATTCATGTTTTGCTTTATACAAAAATGGTTTATACCATTATTTTTTCCATTCGGGCTTTTTCTAAGAGCATTTCCGCATACTCGTGGAAGTGGAAATGCTCTTATTGCAATTTCAATCGCACTTTCTACAATATACCCATTTATGTTTTATGTGGATTCGCTTATATTTGAAGATCAATTTCCGCATGCTGTTGGATTAAGTGGATACGCAGATCAATTTTTAGAAGCTGTGCGCACATTGTTCGCTGGACTTAGCATAGGTGGAGTAGCTGCATTGTTCACAACACTTTCTTTTTTTTACCTCTCATCTTTTATGGTCGCCGGAATACTGGTAGCCAGCTCTCTTTTCATAAATATAGTTTGGGATGTAGTGCATTTAGTAGTGATATTCAGCATTATACTTCCAATATTCAATGTTTTTATTACACTAACATTTGCAAGAGAGATTTCAAGAATGCTTGGAACTGAAATAAACATTAGTGCATTTGCCAAGTTGATATAATGGGAATATTTGTATCTGAATTTGTTCCACTCATGGATAAAATTGTATGCAACACAGATTCAGCATCAGGTTTTCTATCCTCTTTGGACTGGGCTTCAATTTCATTTATAGCACTTATTACTTCTGTATTCATTATTGCATTTTTTTATCTTATTGCAAGCTTTTTTCAGAATCAGCAGGCGCTTGCAATTATAAAAATAGAATTTTATGAAGTGATAGTAAGTGTAATTATTTTAATAGTAGTTTTTATGCTTCTTGGAGGAGTATGTAGCACAAAAACAGGAGTAATCTTTCCGGAGATTGAACCTGATTTTTATGACAAAACAATATACTATTCTGCAACTAATTCCCTTATGAATTTTACTGATCATACGCTTAAAATTATGGGTGCTCAATATCTTATGTATATGTTTATAGATTTTCAAACCAGTCATGAGATTTATGCAACACCAATGGGGATAGGGGCAACACTTAAACCTACTCTTGGAGTAGGAGCTGCGGTTAAACCTGTTCTTAATAATGCATTTACTGCTGAAACAATAGGTGTAATAACTACTCATGCGCAGGTATATGTACTTGATTACGGAACTTATGGGTTACTTAAATATTTCTTTCCGCTTGCATTAGTGTTCAGGTGCTTCACACCTACAAGACGAATAGGAGGTACGATTATTGCGCTTACGCTTGTTTTTCTTTTTATTTATCCTTTACTTATAATTCCAACTTATATGGTGGTAAATGATTCACTACTTAGTACTATTGAATATTTTAAAGGGGCCATTCATGCTAATATTTTTAATTTAAGTAGTATACCTATATTTTTAGCTGAGATGATAACTAAATTTTTATGGGGACCAGAAGTTTTAATGGTTTTTACATTAACGATATTACCTTCAATCGCAAAAATATTTATAGGGGCTGTTTTTGTACCCCTTTTTAATACTATTATTCTTGTTACTTCAGTCAGATATCTTTCTAAATCCTTAGGTGAGGAAATAGATATAACCAACCTTACGAGAATGATTTAACATGGATTGGCAGATTACGGCAATACTTGCGGTTTTCGTTTCTGTGCTTATATCAGTATTGCTTTTGATGCTTTCGCGCTTTTTTGATTTTAAAATGTTAGAGCAAAGCGCAAAGGCAGAATTGGTTTTCGCTGCAAGTTCATTATTTGTTGTTATGCTACTTATAATAACCGTCAATGAAGGTGCGCGCGTTGGATTAGCCATTACTGAAGAAATGTATGTATATACATACAATAATCAATATCTTCATTATACTGAAATCGATCCGATAACTAATGCACGTACGGATAAAGTACTTGATTCTACCTTTTTTGATGTCAATCAATATAGTTTGATAGATATAATGATACTTTACATGCGCTCTATTATGTATTGTACTGAAGATATTGGGGTTTGGGTGTATCGAGTAAGCATGATTATGCATTGGGGTTCATCCATTACGCAGGACGTATTTATGTCGTTTCCGATGAGCGGATGGTCATTTGGTGGATTTGCGCAAATTACAGATAATCTTTTAAATACAATATATTTTATGGAGCTTATAAATTTCCTTCAAATTTATATTTTGCGTTTTGTTGATATATTCGCGCTTCCGATAATGCTA
Source organism: Microcaldota archaeon (assembly GCA_020726005.1). GTDB lineage: Archaea > Micrarchaeota > Micrarchaeia > Anstonellales > Bilamarchaeaceae > JAHJBR01. The sequence continues at coordinate 9,422 of DYTL01000006.1, forward strand.
CCAATTGGAATAGTGCTCAGAGCTTTTCCGCCCACGCGTGGCGCTGGCGCGTATACGATAGCGATAGCTATAGGATTATATTTAGTTTATCCGCTCGCTTATTTGTTCATAGTATTTTCTTCACCATACCCAAATCTATGCGCAACTCCGCAAATTCCAGAACCAATAGGATTAGGTGAAAATTCAAAAGCAGGATTAGGTTCTCAACTTATGCTATGGATACGCGCGTTCCAATGGGATATAATTGATTTGCTGAATAAAACATCTGATTTAATTAATGCACTTTTAATGAATTTATGTTTTTTTCCGTTCGTAGCGCTTGCAATAGCGATGACTTTCATTCAGTTTTCAACCGGCCTTTTCGGTGCGAACATACCTGAAATAGGTAGGGGATTAATGAAATTGATTTAGAGAGCTAATTTTTAATCAAGATACAATATATTTACATCAACAGAAACTTTATATACTACATCCGAATAGAGTTCAATAATATTCGCTCCATTTATAATTTTATTCCTTGAAAAACTTATATGCGTAAATTCGTAATAGATACAAGTATTTTTATAAATCCGCACGCGCGCCGTGATTTTGGCGTGAATTCAAAAAAAGCAATTGCGGGATTTGTAAAAATCGCTTCTAAAAAAAAGGATTTTGAATTCTATATGCCATCAAGCATTTTTAATGAACTTAAAAATTTTGTTTATAAAGATATTGAAAAACTTGAATTAGTTGTGAAAAGGCGTTCTCCGAATGTTTATGCTGTTTATCTTCCTGCGGCTGTTTTCTATGATTTTATAGAGGAAATACGCGAACGAATAAATAAGGGATTGCGACTTGCTGAGGACTTTGCGCGAGATAATAAACCCAATAATGCGGAAAAACTTAAAAAACTAAGGGAAAAATACAAAGAAGCCATGCGCGTAGGAATAGTGGATAGTAAAGAAGATTTTGAGCTTGTTTTACTCGCGAAAGAGCTTGAAGCAACACTTGTTAGTGCTGATGAAGGAGTATTGGATTTTGGAAACAAAATAGGATGCGAAATTTTACATGCATCAAAACTAAAAAATTTACTTGCAAAAAAGTAAAAAAATTATTGTATAGATTCTTCAGCAATAATTCCCCAACCGAATTGCATAAGTGTTAAACCAAATTTATTCGTTATCTGATTATTGATATCAGTATATTCAACTACAAGAGAAGTTATTGGATGATGATGATCAGCTGCTGATTTCGTAATTAATGGTGGTTCTATTTTTAAGAAGTTATCTAAAGATCGGATTTCCACGGGTGTGGTATTAGGAATAATTGTGAAGATATATCCGTTATTGTAAAATCTTCCTTCGTATTTTGGATTATCTATAACAAGAATTGTTGGTCTGTTTATAATATTTGAATATTTAAATTCCCATTGAACAGTCATTTTATTATTTGATGCTAATGTTTCAGAAGATGTTACAACGCTTAATGATTCTTGTCCACGAACTTGAATTACTATTATTCCTGTATGGTATGCAAAATTGTCTTTTAAGTTCGTTATCGTATTAAATTCTACATCTCCTCCATTATAGACTACCTCTCCATTCGGATTAACCGAGTTAATACTACCTAGTTGTTTATCACATTTGATACAATTTGGATGTAATAACGTTCCATTTTTTATTGCGCGAATTATCTCTTCAATTGGAGGAATTTTGTATCTTCCAAGTGCTCTTTGTCTAAAAATATCAGGTAAACGATTAGGTGGAACTCCAACTCCGTTATGTTGCATATAAGGTATTATTGGCACGATTGCCATAATGATCGCTTCGTAATAATTGTTTTTTTATCCATTAGCTGATCTATGTATATTATACCTTAAAATGTTTAAAAATGTATCTTTTAATTTGTAACCAGTAATTCCGAACATCTTCTACAACTAAACCATTCGCGCGAACCAAACATTATATTGGTTTTATAATTAAACTATTTTTCGCATTTTTTAGTATTTTTTAGCGAATTTATAAATTTCTTTTTTGTGAATCTTATACTGATCGCAGACAATACAATCGAAAAACTTATGAGATTATCAGTAGACTTTTAAGCGATTACTCGTTACTCGTGGTATTTTTAAACTCTTACTTTAATTTGATGGTTAATAATAACCTTCCTAATCTAATTTCATAATTGAAAAGAAAGGAGTTATCATTCCAATAGAGGTTAAACTTAATGTATCTCCAGATAGAATTGAAAGAAGCCTAAGATTTTTTATAAAAGTATATAAGCTAAAATTAGCAATAATCGTTTATTATAAAGGGTAATGAGAGGATTACAAATTGAAGGTGCGGAATTATATTTATTGATATTGTAAGTTATTCGAAACAATTTAAAAAGGTAAAAAAAATGACCGAAATTGATCTTAAAACAATACATTTGAAATGGCAAAAAGAATGGGAAAACGCCAAAGTATACGAAGCAAACGTGCATGAAAACAAAAAAAAGAAATTTATTACTGCTGCATTTCCTTATCCGAATTCACCGCAGCACATAGGACATGGAAGAACTTATACTGTTGCAGATGTATATGCGCGTTATTGGAGAATGAAGGGGTTTAACGTTCTTTTTCCAATGGCATTTCATGTTACTGGAACTCCGATTATTAGTATGGCAAAAAAAATAAAGGAAAAAGATAAAGAACTTTTGGATATTTTTGAGAAAATATACGGAATTACAAAAGAAAAAGCCGCAACACTTACAGAACCAAAAGAACTCGTACTTTATTTTTCCAATGAAATTGAACAAGGAATGAAAGAAATCGGATATAGTATTGACTGGAGAAGAAAATTTTATACCCTTGATGCGCATTTTAATAAATTTATAGAATGGCAATTCCTTAAACTCAAAGAATTGAGTTATCTTAAAACAGGTACGCATCCTGTTCCATGGTGTCCAGCAGATAATAACGCAGTAAGCACACATGATACAAAAGGTGATATTGATCCCGAACTTGAAGAAATAGTAGCAATAAAATTTGCGTTTGAAGACGGAAATATAATTGTTTCCACATATAGACCGGAAACCCTTTTTGGAGTAACAAATTTATGGGTAAATCTAGACGCGATATATGTAAAAGTAAAATATAAAAATGAAATTTTATATCTTGCAGAAAATGCAGCGAAGAATCTTGCATTTCAATTAAATTTAATTATTCTTGAAAAATTTAAAGGAGAAAAAATAATAAATAAATTTGCACAAAGTCCGCTTGGAAAAAAAGTACCTATTCTTCCAGCAACGTTTGTACGCCAAGAAGAAGGAACCGGAATAGTAATGAGCGTTCCTGCACACGCACCTTATGATTATCTTGCACTAAAAGATATTGGAAAAATAAACGAATTTGCCCCAATAAAGATAATTGAAATAAAGGGCTATGATATTCCAGCAAAAGATGCGATTGAAAGATTGAACGTAAAAAATCAAAATGATCCACGTGCTGAAGAAGCAACAAAAGAAATTTACAAAAAAGAGGTATATGAAGGAAAAATGCATATTGGAAATAACGAATATGACGGATTAAATATAAATGAAGCACGAAACAAAATAAAAGCAAAATTAATAAGTGAAAATAAATCTATTTCAATTCATATAATAGCAAAAGGTCCGATTTTCTGCAGGTGCGGTGCGGAAATCTGCGTAAATTTAGTTAAAAATCAATGGTTCATAGATTACGGAGATGAGAAATGGAAACAACTCACAAAAGAATGTCTTGAAAAAATGAGTGTGCTTCCTGAACGCACGCGCGAGGATTATCTCTACACAATAAATTGGTTGAAAGAAAAAGCATGTGTACGCGCACAGGGACTTGGAACTCATTTTCCATTTGATAAAAACCAAATAATTGAGTCATTATCTGATTCAACTATATATATGGCATTTTATACAATTGTGCATAAACTTATGCAGTTTGCAGCAGAAAAATTAGATAATACATTTTTTGATTACGTCTTTCTTGGAAAAGGTTCAGAAACACCAGAATCAAAAGAATTACGTAAACTTTTTTTATACTGGTATCCTGTGGATTCAAGGCATAGTGGCGCAGATTTGATAAGAAACCATTTAACATTTTTTATATTCAATCATGCAGCGATTTTTCCAAGAGAGCTTTGGCCAAAGCAAATAGTTACAAATGGTTTCGTACTTATGGATGGAAAAAAAATGAGTAAAAGCCTTGGAAATATTCTTCCGTTGCGTCGTGCAATTGCGGAATTCGGCGCGGATGTAGTAAGAATAAGCATTGTTGGTGGAGCTGATTTAAACGCAGATACGGATTTCAGTAAATCGGTTGCGCACGGAATTGAGACGCGCCTTAAAATGATAACCGAATTACTTGCATATTCATCAAAACCAGCAAAAGAAAAAATAGATTTCTGGTTGCTGTCACGATTAAATATGCGTATTCGCAATATATCTGCTAAATTTGAAAAACTTGAATATCGAGAAATAATAAAAGAACTTATGTATAATAGTTGTATTGATTTGAGTTGGTATTTAAAAAGAGCAAAAGAACCCCACTTAAAAGAATTTTTTGAAAAATGGATTATTTTAATAGCTCCGTTTGCACCTCATTTTGCTGAAGAACTTTGGAGTAGAACTAATCATAATGGTTTTGTTGTGAATACGCAAATTGTAGAAACTGAAGAGAAATTTATAAATAAAAAATTAGAAATGCGTGAAGAATTAATCGAAAAAACAATTAATGATATTGAAAAAATTTCATTGCTCAGAGGAATAAAACCGAAAAAAGCTATCGTTTTTATTGCAGATAAATGGAAACGTGATGCATATACAATTGCATGTTCTGAAAAGAATTTTGAAAAAACAATGAACTTATGTATGGCAAATTCTAAATTAAAAGAAAAAGGAAACGATGTGATAAAATTCCTTAAACAGATAGGTAAAAACATTTTTGCGCTCCCTGAAATATTAAATAGTGTTGAAGAAATGGAAACGTTTTTAGAAGCGCGTGATTTCATTAGTTTGCAGTTAGGCATTTCATTGGAAATTATACATGAATTAGATTCTTCACATCCAAAGGCAAAAAATGCAATGCCTGGAAAACCGGCAATTGTTTTGGAATAGGGGATATTTTGGCATTCTTTTTATGTGTGGAAAAAAAACTTGCACAGAAAAAAATTGTATGGCTTAAAAAACACAGATTATTTGATTCTAAATTTAAAGTTTTTGAAAAACAGAGTAAAATCTATATTCCAGTAAAGGAAAAAGTTTCTGGTGCAATTGGAATAGAAATTCAGCCTATATCAAAAAAACCAAAAAGCATTGATGAAGTCCTACGCAATATTCTTTCTCCAAAAGAACTATCATCCGTGGTTGCTTCGTTTGATATTATTGGAGATATAGCAATAATTGAAATTCCAGATATATTAATTCCGAAAGAAAAAGAAATAGCTAATGCAATAATGCAAATTCACAAAAACGTGCGCGTAGTTGCAAAAAAGCAAGGTCCAATGGAAGGCGAATACCGCGTGCGCAAACTTAGTATAATTTTAGGTGAAAGCCGAACCGAAACAATGTATAAAGAAAATAAAGTAAAAATGCTATTAGATATTACAAAAGTTTATTTTTCCTCTCGACTTAGTTTTGAACGGAAAAGAATTGCATTACAAGTAAAAGATGGAGAAAAAATACTCGCACTTTTTGCAGGTATTGGTCCATTCCCGCTTGTGATTGCGAAAACTAAGAAAAATTGCGAAATTATTGCAATAGAACTTAACCCTATCGCAGTAGAATACATGAAAAAAAACATTGCATTGAATAAAATAAAAAATATAATCGCAATTTGCGGAGATGTAAAAGAAATAGTTCCACGCGAATATAAAAACTACGCAGATAGAATACTTATGCCCCTTCCAAAAGATGCAGAAGAGTTTTTAAGTATAGCATACGAAGGTGCAAAAAATAACGCAATAATTCATTTTTATACATTTGCAGATATAAAAAATCCATTTGAAGACGCGAAAAGAAAGATATTCGCACATCTGAAAAAAGAAAATATTGAAATAATCTCCGAACGAATTGTGCGTCCTTTTTCTCCTGCGCGCGTACAGGTTGCGATAGATTTTAGATTGAATTAAAAAAATTCCACGTGGCTGTGACGTAAAAATATTAAGCACTTACATTTTTTGTCCCCAGTACTTTTTTAGGAAAGTATTTATAATCTTAAATGAATAATTTTATATATGGCAGAAACATTATCTTCTTTCTTTAGGAATGATCGAATTTCAAGCGGAATAGAAGAACTTGATATAATATTAGAAGGGGGTTATCAAAGCCCAGGAACAACAATTATTCTCGGTACAACAAGTCAAGAAAAACTTGCATTTGCATTTCATTTTGCATATGCGGGAATAAATACCGGTGAAAAAGTGATTTATATTACGTTTGATATGAGTCCTAATGAAATAGAAAGCAAAGCAAATGTATTTGGTATGGATTTCAAAACACATACTGGCAAGGAACTCATTTTTATAGATGCTTATTCTTATACGATAAGAGTGAAACCTGAAGGCCGTAATGATATTATTGTTCCGGGTCCTGCTGCACTTAATGATCTTTCTCTTGCGTTAAATGATGTAATAGGACAGATCAAAGACAAGCGCATCAGAGTAATATTTCATTCGCTTTCTACGCTTAGTTTATATTCCCAACCTGATGTTATAATAAAATTTCTTCAAGTAGTTCAAGGGAAACTCAAAGGAATAAACGCAACTAATCTTTGGTTCGTAGATGAAGAAATATGTGATAAAAAATTCATGTCAGTTCTCGAAAGCATTTCTGATCAAAAATTTTCAATTTCAGATAATGTTGGTGCGCACGAACTCAACATTGCAGCTATACCTATGCCAATTTCAATAAGAGTTGGCGCCGCGGGTATTGAAATACTATGAGAATATGGAATTCAAACAAGTTATAAATGAAATGAAGGAAAAAGGATTAGAAACCGCAATAATAAAACGCAAGGGCGGAATGGTCTATTCTACGTTTGCGATGGAGGATCCATCTCCATATATCGTACAATATATTGCAAATAATGCACAATTGATAATGTCTCAAATAGACGATGATGCAAAGGAGATAGAGATCACATTTGAAGGAAAACTTCTTGTGCTTATTCCAATGGACAAATATATTCTTATTGGAATAATAAAAAACAAAGAAGACAAAAAACTGCTTCACAACTATGCGAATTCCATAGTTTCGTTTTTTTAAAAAACAATTAAATGATATTATGGATTCTGATAAAATATATTCTGAGCTTTCAAAACTCAATTTTTATACTGACGTTAGAGTAATTTTTAGTACGAACTCAGTATTTTCGCTTGAAGATGGAAAAATAATTTGTACATGTGGAGAAACTAGCGGGATAGGTGTACGTGTTTTAATCAAAGGAAGTTTTGGCTATGCGTGGAGTACGAAAACTGATGATTTTTTCGGGCTAATTAAAAAAGCGGAGAAACTCGCGAAAATAAACAGAGGATTTTTTTCTTTATCTCCTGAAAAAAGCGAAAATGTGGAAAAAGGAAAAAATTCCGAATTTCCTAGTGCAGAAGAAAAAATAACTCTAATAAAAGATGCGAAAAAATATGCACTTTCGGCAAAAGCAAAGAATGCATCGCTTTTTCTGCATGATTCAAATATGAAAAAAATATTTATGAATAGTGAAGGTTCACGTATAGTTCAGAAAGCTAATTATGTATATTTTTCCGCAATTTCAATTGCAAAAGAAGGTGTACATATACAAAAAGGAATAGATAGGTTAGCTTCGCGCAATGGATATAAAGATTTTGATATTGCAAAAGTCGCTTTAAATGCAAGGGAAAGTGCAGAACGCCTTCTTAAATCCAAATGTTCTCCAAAAGGAAGATTTCCTGTAATAATGAATCCAGAAATGAGTGGTGTGTTTTCCCATGAAGCATTAGGACATGCGAGTGAAGGAGATAGCATAACCGAACGAGAATCCGTTCTCATAGGAAAACTTGGAAAAAAAATTGCAAGCGAAAACGTTTCAATAATTGATGACCCTACATTTAACGATTTTGGACAGTATTTCTATGATGATGAAGGAGTAATTGCGCAACCAGTTTCAATAATTGAAAATGGTGTGCTTAAAAATTATTTACATTCAAGACAAAACACAATTGCAATGCGAAATTCCAAAACTCAAAACTCAAAACTCAAAACAATTAGTAATGGTCATGCGCGCGCTCAGAATTATGAGTTTGCACCGATTGTGCGTATGTCTAATACTCTTTTTTTAAAAGGAAATGAACACGAGAGTGATGTTTTTGATGTAAAGGAAGGAATTTACGTACTTGGAATGAAAGGAGGAAGCGTAGATGTATTTAGCGGGAATTTTATGTTTTCTGCGAAAGAAGCATATTTTATAAAAAATGGTTCGAAAGAAAAATTAATTCGTGACGTTACTATAAGCGGAAATATACTTAAAACCCTTGCGAAAGTTGAAAGCGTAGGGAAAGATTTCGGAACAAGTCCTGGTTTTTGTGTAAAGTTAGCGCAAAGTGTGCCTGTAAGCGACGGAGGTCCGCATATAAGAGTTTCAGAAATGAAGATTGGTTGATGGATATATGAATGAATGGAATATCATAGATAAATTTCTTTCAACACTAACTCAGCAAGTAAATAAAAACCTTTCGATTTTGAAATTATATAAATTCGCTAAAAATATCTTGCTGGGAAGAAATTATTTTGAC
>DYTL01000007.1 GCA_020726005.1 Microcaldota archaeon
TTATTTTATTCGCCTCGAGGATTGAGTGAACAGCAAACCGTTCACAGCTCCTTCGTGCTTCACTTTGTTCGCCCCGAGGAAGACTTGAACTTCCGACATCCTGATATCCATCTCTTTATTTAACTTTTTTCTAAAAAATTTAGTTGTAGATTTTTGATAAAACTTTTTAGGCAATCCGAAAAAGTTTTGCTAACAGTCAGGCGCTCTACCAACTGAGCTATCGAGGCGTATATATAAAGAATAGTTATATTGTTGATAAGAGTTTAAAAATAACTTCTATCATAAAAATTACACTTCTTTGACTCTTTTTTCTGGAGTAAGTTTAAGATCGCTTAAAAAAGAAAACCATTCTTCTTCGCCTTTGAGTTTTCCTAAAATTTCTGCTGCTTCGCGCAAAAGCGATTTTGAACTTTTCTTCGCATCTGAAAGCAACCATAATTTAAGTAATAATTCTGTAACACCTGCTTTTTTGTATCCTTTAGCATTCCATTTGTCTAAAAATTTTTTAGTTTCTTCTTTTTTCATAAATTCGGCATAATTGGTAATATCTTCAATACGCTTATCAATATCCGTGTCTTCAAATTTCATTTCTAATACCATAATATCCACGTTGGTTCTTTTCTATAAGTTTCATATTCTTAATTAATAAATCTTAACTGTATTTGTGGCTTTGGGTTAAAATACTTGGTGCATAAGTAATGAGTGCCCAAAAAGCAACAATCACAATTACAATAGCGCTACCTAATAATAATTGCTACAGCACATGCAACAGAAAGCATATAACAAACCATATTTCCACCTCATAATCCAAATTTTTTTATTATTCTACTGCTCTTGAACTTTTTAGGTTCAATATATTTTTTCAATTTTATTATTTTAATTTTAGCTGGCTTCAAGAATATTTCTTGGTCATATCCATATATAATCACATCTGGTTTAACGCGTGCAATTGTTTTCTTGTAATTTTTTTCTCCTGATATTGCAACATCAACAGGTTTCAAAAAATCCACCATTGCAACTCTATATTCTTGTGAATGCACCAGGGTTCTTCCTTTTTTTATTATGTGCGCATCATTTGCAACTACTACAACAAGTACATCACAATATTTTTTCGCTTCGCTAAGCGTAAATATATGTCCAATATGCAAAATATCAAAAACTCCGCCAGCAAGCCCTACTTTAATTTTGGCTCTTTTATCCGGTTTAAGATAATATTTTTTATTCTTTTTGAGCATTTTTTTCTCATTCGTACTTAGAAATGAAAATGTTTTTGAAGAGATTCCGTTTTCTTTTATTTCCAATGCGCAGAGCTTTCTAAGAATTTCCAAAATTATCGCCTAAATTATACTAGCAAATTCTTCAATTTCATTAGGAATAAAAACCTTCGCTTTTTTCAGCGAAGAAATATTTTTTGCACCAACAAGAAACATGCTTACTTTAAGCTGATTTTTCCAAAGGATTATCTTCTCTTCAAGCTTTCCTTTCGCATACGCATGCAAAAATGGATATGCTGCACCTGCAACTTCGGCTCCTAATGCAATTGCTTTTGCAATATCTATTCCGCTGCGCACTCCTCCGCTTGCAATTAAAGGTAGAATTCCTTTATTTGCGAGTATGCATACAACGGTCGGTATTCCCCAGTCCGCAAACCCAGGAATTCTAGCTCCGCGCTCGTATTCTATTGCACTCCATGAAGTTCCTCCTGCACCGGAAATATCAATATATTTAACTCCTACTTCCTTTAATATTTTCGCGGTTTCGCTTCCTATTCCTGCACCAGTTTCCTTTACAATAACAGGAACTGAAAGGTTTTTACAAATTATTTTTATTGCATTCACTATCCTTGAAAAATCCTTATCTCCTTCTATTTGAAGGATTTCCTGCAATGGATTTAGATGCACTGCAATAGCATCAGCATCAACTTCGGAAACCAATTTTTTTATTTTTTCAAAAGGATATTTTTTGAGTTGACAAGCACCTATGTTTGCAATTATCGGAATAGTAGGTGCAACTTTTCTCATTTTGTAGGTTTCAGTAAGCGAAAGTTCTTCAATCATGGCGCGCCCGCTTCCTAATCCAAAAGCGATTCCTGTTTTTTCTGCAATTTCTGCAAGCGCAAGGTTTATTTTTCCGCCTTCGTAATATCCTCCTGTCATTGCTTCTATTACAATCGGTGCGTGAAGTTTTTTTCCCAAAAAATTAGTTTCTAAATTTATTTCGTTAAAATCAATTTCTGGTAGCGCGTTATGCACAAATATTATCTTTTCAAATCCTGTAGTCTTTTTATATTGCACGTTCTTTTTTAGTGTAATATCAATGTGTTCCTGTTTTCTTGTACTTATTGTCATTTTAAACATCTTTTTATTAAACTTTTTTCCTAAAAAATTTATTTTGGAAATATTATACTTGAATATCCTACTACTGCGAAAAAATCACCGCTAACTTTTCCTGAATTCGTATATGCAAGAGTTTTCCCTTTTTTGATTTCCTTTGCTTTTGCATATTCAATAAGCGCGCTTATCGGACCATAACCGCAAATACTCCAGTCGTATTTTTCAAGCGCGCGCTGAAAAGTCTTGCTATCCATGGCTTCTATATATTCTAATGCGGACTTATCTTTTTTTTCCGCAATATTTACCGGCAGATAATGCGAGAAATCCGAGCTTGCAATAACAAGATGTTTTTTTGTATCTAACGTTTTTACAAGTGCATTTCCAACATCTTTTGCACTTTCATAATCTTGATTCATCATGCATATACATACTAATTTTGCGTTTGGATTTATTTTCTGTATGAAGGGTATTTGCACTTCAATACTATGTTCGCGCGCGTGCGCATTTTCATCAAAATCCATAAGTTTTGAATTTGCGTGTATTTTTTTTGCTAATTCATTATTACATTTTACAATTCCAAAAGGAGTTTCCCAGTCTTGAAGCGAAATAGAAATAGGGTTTCCATATCCAGTATGATTAGGCCCTAAAATCACGATTGTTTCTGATTTTTTTAAATTAGCAATTGAAGCATAAGTAATTGCTGCTATTTCTCCGGAATAAATATAACCAGCATGCGGACATACTCCTCCAACTGCTTCTAATTCCGAATATTTTGCGCGTGCTTTTGCTAAATATGCATCTAGCATTATCCCTAATTCATTTTTCTCTGCTGGATAAAACGCACCAGCTACTACCATAGTTCGCATACTAAAATGTCTATTGTAAAGTATATAAAGATTAGTTAATAGTGAACAACATCAGAAGATTAATCTTAATACAAAAATCCAATCAAATATAATGGAATTGAATTTTTTTTCAAAAATAATATCATCTCTAATTACAAAATCCGGATTTTGACTAAATCCTTTGCTTGGACCTCCAACTTCAATGATTTTTTATTCTATCCTTTCTGTATGATAAATTTTCTCTCTTTTTTCCTTGTCAAAAAGTTCATCAGAAGTGATTTTTCTCAATCTTAAAAATCTTCGTTTTGTTATTAAATATTTTTGCATACGTAGCTATGTCATAAAATTCATATTGCCTGAGGTAACTCGCGTCTGCGCTTAAATAATTTCTTCATACAAATAACGTTTGTGTGAATATTGTTTCACATCCGTTTTCATTTTACAAATTACGCGCATTTTGTAAAACTTAGTTTACAAAATACCCGCTTCCGTTTGTTTTCAGAATTATTGTTCCATTTAAATCAGTTCGCAATATTTCTGCACCTGCAATTTTTAGTCGTGTAAGCGTCTCATTTGCAGGATGTCCATAATTGTTTTTTCCAACCTCTATTATTGCAAGTGTCGGCGTAACCTTATCTAAAAATTCAGTTGAACTCGCAAACTTACTCCCATGGTGCGCGACTTTTAACACATCAGCATCAATATCTTCGTTTAAAAGCGAGAATTCACATTTGCTATCACAATCAGCACCCATCAAAAGCTTAAAATCCCAAAAATAAAGCATAAAAACAATTGAATTCTGGTTTGGTTGTTCAGAACCTGTATTGGCATGCAAAATTTTTATTCTTGTACCCCCCTTCATTCCTGTATCATCTAATAAATAAACACTATATTTTTTTGGAATAAGTAGCGTTTTATTATCTATAAATACCATCGTTTTATTATATATTGCGGTATCTCGTTTCTGTCCGTCCATTATCACCTTTTTAACATAAAATTTTTGTAAAATTTCAGCGCATCCGCCAATATGGTCAAAATCAGTGTGTGTAATAATCAGATAGTCCAACTTCCATACACCTAGTTTTGTAAGATATTCGGTTATTTCATCTCCTTTATCCGAAGGTCCACAATCAACAAGCATGGTATAATTTCCTGTTCTAAAAAAAACTGAATCCCCTTGGCTCACGTTAAAGAAATAGATTTCAAGCATAGTGTTTCCAAGTTTGTTTTCAGTTTTCGGTTTCCAGTTTTGCACAAATAATAATCCTATAATTGCAATTATCGCCAAGATGAAAAATAATACAGCAAAATTTATTTTTCGTTTGTCCATGTATTAAATTTCTTAACAATATATTTTAATGGATTTCCTGTCTAAAATAATTTTATGAAACTTGGATTAGAAATTCATCAGAGATTGAATACGCATAAATTATTTTGCGAGTGTCCGAGCAAAAGTGAAACTCAAAACTTAGAACCAAAAACAATTGTACGCGTACTTCATCCGGTTTGCAGCGAAATAGGCGAAATTGATAAAACCGCTATTGAAGCTTCGGAACGCGAACAAATTTTTGAATATTTGTTTTACGACGAATGTAATTGCTTGGTTGAATTGGATGAGGAACCACCTCATAAAATGAATAATGAAGCGTTAATAATAGGTTTGGAAATTGCACGGCAATTCAGATCTAAACCAGTAGACGAAATTCATATAATGCGTAAAATAGTAATAGACGGAAGCAATACGTCTGGTTTTCAGCGTACTGCAGTAATTTCGCTCGGCGGAGAAATAGAAAGCGCAAAAGGAAACGTGCGTATAGCAACAATTGCAATAGAAGAAGAAAGTGCAGGAATAGTAGAGAAAAAAGATGATAGGATAATTTATTCCTTAGATCGTTTGGGAATTCCGCTTATAGAAATAACTACTGAACCAGATATAGAATATCCTGAACATTTAAAAGAAATAGCTGAAGAAATTGGGCTTATTCTTCGCACGACTGGAAAAGTTATGCGCGGTATTGGAACAATAAGACAAGACGTAAATATAAGCATAGAAGGAGGCGCGCGCGTTGAAATAAAAGGTGCGCAAAATTTGAAATCGCTTCCTCTTCTTGTAGAAAATGAAGTAAAAAGACAACAAAATCTTCTTAGGGTAATTTCAGAAGTGAAAAAGCGCATGAATAATAAAATTCAATTAGAAGGCAAAATCATAGATATAGGCCTGGTTTTCATAAACAGCAGTGCAAAAATGATAATTACAAGTTTGCAAATAGGACATAAAGTACTTGGAGTTAAAATAGAGAATCACGCAGGTATATTAGGACAAGAAATAAACCCGAACAGAAGATATGGAACAGAACTTAGCGATTATGCCAAAACCGCAGGAGTAAAAGGAATTATACACAGCGACGAGGATTTAAATAAATATGGTATAAGTGAAAAAGAAATTAGAGAAGCGCGCAAAATTTTAAATGTAAATCAAAATGACGCCTTTGTTCTTGTGGTTGCAAAAGAAAATATTGCATATAAAGCATTAGAAAAAGTATTGGAACGCGCACGGATAGACTATATTCCAAAAGAAACAAGAAAAGCAAATGAAGACGATACAAGTTCATATATGCGTCCGCTCCCGGGAAAAGCACGTCTTTATCCTGAAACCGATATTCCACCTGTAAAGATTACAAAAGAATTATTGAAATTTGTTTCGGAAATCGCATGTGAAGGAGTTGAAGAAAAAAGGGAAAAATTACTTAAAATATTAAATAAGGATATGGCAGAAAGAATTTTGCGTTCAAAATATTTTAAGCTTTTTGAAAATCTTGTTGCTATTGGAATTGAACCAATGCTTGCGGCAACAACGCTTGAAGATACTCTTACTATGCTTAAAAGAGAAGGTATTGAGATTAAAGAAAGCGTAATTTTAGAGCTTTTTTCAGCATATAGAAAAAACGAATTTGTGAAGGCGGCAATTCCAGATATTTTAAGAGGAGTTAACACAGGAAAAACAATTGAACAAACATTAGATGAAAAACAATTAAGGAAAATTACCAGTGCGGAACTTTTAAAAATAATTGAAGAAAATAACAAAGATTTTGCTATGATAATGGCGAAATATAGATTGCACGTAGATGCGAAAGAACTTTCCAAATTTATAAAAAAATAACGATTCTAAACTCGCGCGAACAAGCGAATACCCAAAACTAAAACTGAACTACCATAAACGTTTTATATGTTTTCTCCGAATCTTTTTGTATGAAAGTTAAGGTTATAGGTGCTGGTCCGTGCGGGAGTGTTGCTACAATTTCAGCACTTCGTGCAGGATACGAAGTTGAAGTTTTTGAAGAGCATGAAAAAGCAGGATATCCTTCGCATTGTTCAGGACTTGTTTCCAAAGAAGGATTGGATTCGCTTTTGGATTTTATCAATTATAGACCACACATAATAAATAAAATAAATACCGCTTCGTTTGATTTTAGCGATGAAATATTTGAAATAAAAAGAAAAGAAGAAACTGCATATCTAATAAATCGTGCAGAATTTGATAATGCACTCGCACAAAAGGCAGAAGAAGAAGGCGCAAAATTTTTTTACGGAAAAAAATACGCGCATAAAGCACAAATTCACAAGACCAAAAACTCGGAATATGAAACCATAATAGGTGCGGATGGTGCGCTTTCTGCAACAGCGTATCATTTCAAATTTCCAAAAATAGAGAAATTTGTATTTACGCTTAAAACAAAGGTAAAAATAAACAATGGAGAAAAACACAAAGTATCCCTTTTTTATGATAATAAAAGTTTTCCGGGTTTTTTTGGTTGGTTGATTCCACACAATGAAGAGGAAGCTGAAATAGGGATGGGAACTCTTAAGCCCGAATTGATGAAAAAGGGCTTTGATGCATTGATAAAAAAAACCAAAACAAAACCTATTGTAAATCCTTCAGGAAAAATAATTCCTATTGAACCAAGAAAAAAAACAGTAGGAGTGTTTGGAAAAACGAACGTACTTTTAGTTGGGGATGCAGCAGGACATGTGAAATCTTCTTCAGGAGGTGGAATAGTTTTCGGGACTTCCGGGGCCCGCTTTGCAGGTTTGTTTGCATACGCACCGTATCAATACGAACTTGCTTGGAAACGTGAAAACAAAAACGATATACTTGTACATAAGTTTTTGCAGAACTTTTTCGCACTTCAACCAAATTTTTCGTTAAAATTTATGGCAAGGATCTCTAAAATATTGGGATTTGATTACTTACTTTCACGTTATGGAAATATGGATAGACCTACAAAAATGTTTGCTAGATGCGATTTTGCGTCAATATTCAATCTTGATTTGAAAACCAAAAACCCATATCTAAATTTTTTTACGAAAATCTGAAATTTGAGTTATAAAATTTGTTAATTCAGCACTTTCGTTTCCTCTATAAAGGATGATAAGCAATTTGTTCAGTTTTTTTATGTAAGTAATTAAGGATTGAAGAAATTTCTTTACGTTTACAGCATCCGTATAATTCTCTAAACCACTTATAGTATCAAGTACAAGGAACCCTATACAATCGTTTTCCATAATTTCGGTTATGATAACAGAAAGTTCGGTAAGATCAGAAGGATCGCGCAGTATAAATACGTTCTGTTCTGAACCACTATCTCTACCAATCATATCAAGAAAGAAAAGCGAAGTGCTATCTATATTATCTTTTTTAAGATCTTCTATAATTTTGTCATGTGATTGAATACTAGTAAGATACACGCCTAACATTTTTTTAGAATTTATTAAGTCGTCTAACATCTCAGTTATGTATGTTTGGTTGCGTGGCATACTAATTGCTACGCCTGCTTTTAACATAGGTGCGAATTCAGAATTCATTTTTTTGAACCTCTATCTATTATAAAAACCATTGTTCGTATAAAATAAATTGCAACAAATACAGAAAATGCAGCTATAATTTGTGCGGTTTGATCAAGAAATTTCATTTTGATTTCAGCGATGTGTAATGGATTTCCAAATAAAATAATAACTACTTCATAAATATGCAAAAGCATTAATGGCATATGCCCAATAAGAATTATCTTAAATCCTTCGCCCATTTTCCCTTTGGCGTTCCTAACTATATAAAAAGAGAATGCAATAACAGTAAACATTGTGAGTGCGCTTGCAATGTGAAGTAATAGATTACTCATTTAGGTTGCCTCTGTATCGTTTTCGGAATTTTTCTATTTTGTCATAAAGCACTTTTTTTATAGTGTATATTGCAAGGAAGACAGAAAGTGTGCTTATTAATTGCCCTATATAATTAATGGCGTTATATGTAATACTAGCATCATCAGGCATTAGTCCAAAGCCAAAATAGGAAAGCGAGTTAAGGAAATGGATTGCCATACTTGGTGTATGGCCAACTAAGATAATCTTGAACGCATGCGAAAAGTCACTATTTGAGTTGCGTACAAACATGTATGATGCATAAATAACAAGTAGCATAGAAATGCCAGAAGCAAAATTTAAAACAAATGTTTCTTGTTCCATGTTTTCATTTATGCACAAAACATTATAAATCTTTTAATAAATATATCCAATATGCCAAAATCAGATAGTCCTTCAAAAACTCCAGCAGCAAACAATGAGCCAAAAACTCCCCTGTCCAGTCCAAAAGTAAGAACAGGTGCGGAGAAATTTGCAGAAATCTCAAAAAAACTTCGTGAAGATCTTTCATTTGTTGCATCCAAATCTAATGCAAAAATAGAACGCGTCTCAACTGGAATAAAAGGGTTTGATCAAATAATTCAAGGAGGATTTGTACGCAAAAGCACAATAATGCTCTCTGGCGGTGCAGGAACAGGCAAAACGATTTTTGCTTTGCAATATTTGTATAATGGAATTACCAAGTTCAATGAAAATGGTATATATATTTCGTTCAACGAAAGTAAAGAAGCAATATATAGGCATGCACAGCTTTTCGGCTGGGATTTCCAGGAATTGGAGAATGAAAACAAATTTGTATTTATAAAATACGAACCGCACGAAGTGGATACAATAATAACCGAAGGAGGAGGTTCAATTAAAGATAATATAGATGCTCTGAATGTGAAACGTATAGTAATTGATTCACTAACTACCTATACTTTGCTTTTTGAAAATCAATATAAAGAAAGTGAAGCAATCTTAGATCTTTTTGGTATATTGAAGCGCTGGGGATTGACATCACTTATTATTGCAGAGGTAGGAGAAACTGAATGGCAGCGCACCCAGGACCGTTCAATTTTCCTTTCGGATGGAGTAATATTTACTTATTATCTGCGTAAAGAACTTTCCAGAAATCGAGCAATAGAAGTAATCAAAATGCGCGATACTTCGCACATGGAAAAAATTTGTCCGTTTATGATTACTAATAAAGGCATAGTTGTATTTCCAGAGGCCCAAGTGTTCGGACTCATAAAATAAAACCTTTTTCACAAAAATAAATTTTTCAAAGAAAGTTTAATCAAAAATCAACGAATAATTTAATAGAAAGACCTACGACGATAAAAACTAAAAAAACTGACGATTAAAATGAAAATACGAAAAGGACAAACAAGCATTGAATTCCTAATAGTATTCGCAATAAGTTTATTAATTCTTGGTATGGTAGCCTGGCTTATATATGAGCAGATAACAACCATTAATATACAGAAAGAAAATGCTGAAGTGCAGAAACTTCTCTTAGATATTTCTAACACTGCAAAAAATGTTTATATACAAGGTGAAGGAGCATCAAAAACATTATTATTGTCATTTCCACCAAGTTATAATTCCACAGGTTCAGGAATAATAAATAATACTTTGCTGCTTAGATTCAGAGAAACTACATTAGCTGAAAACATGGAATTTCCAATTTCTGGAATACTTCCTGCATCAAAAGGCATGCATGAAATAAGCTTTATCTCGCGCGGCAATTCTGTATATATAGGAATTGCGCTGTATAAACCAAACGTTTACCTTATTTCTTCCGTACTTTCACCAAATTCTGCTAAAACCATCAACCTGACGCTAACAAATCTTATCAATGAATCAATAACTATCAACGGAACGATTTATTGGCCACATACAAATGCATTGCTTAGTGTAAGCGAATTGAATTTTAATGTTCCATCTTATGAAAGCAAAACTGTAATAGTAACTGCCTCATCCACCAGTGTAACAGGTAGTTATCTTGGCTATGTAAATTTCAATGCTACTTATTCTAGCATTACTGACAATCAAACTATAGATATATATACTGAAGTTCAGTAAAGAGGATAACATGGCAAAGGCACAGATATCAATTGAAATGCTTGTAATATTTGTTGCAATGTTAGTTGTTTTCATTGTGATATTTTTTGTTTTTAGCCATCAAATTATTATAATAATAAATACAAAAAATTCAATGGATGCATTTTTCATCGCATCTACATTAGGTTCTGCGGCAAATTCTGTTTTCATTGCAGGTAATGGAACTGTTGTGACTATTAACCTAATGGAAAAGAGCGCGAATATATGGATTGCTGATCGGTCATTGTTCGTACAAAAAGAGAATTTACTTTATGATTGGCCATTACTTACTAATACTACTGTAATTCAGTCGCTTTCATTTAATGAGCTAACAATAAGGAATATAAATGGGGTAGTTTACATTGGTTAGCAAAGGGCAACTTTCTACAATTGACTCTATATTTGGGACGATAGGCCTTATTTTAATAATACTGATTGGTTTTATTTTGTTTCCTTTAATCTATTCTGGCGTTTCATTATTCCTGGAAGAGAAAAATATAGAACTAAAATCATTTTACGCAATAGAGCAACTTCTCAGTTCTGGCAGTCCGTCCAATTGGAATTTCCTCTCTCTTGATAAAGTGAATAATTTTGGCATAGAAGAGCAAAGCGGAGTATTAGATGTGAACAAAATAATTGCATTTAATTCATCTGTTGTAAATAACTATTCTTTCGTAACTAATTTACTTGGACTTTCATTATACAATTTTTCCATAGTTATATCGGACTATTATACAAATATACCGATTTATTCAATTGGATTAGTAAATAGTACAAATTCGCTTTCGCTCCAGCGTGTTTCCTCAATAAACAATTCATTAGTAATAGTGCGCATGAGGGTTTCCAAATGAAAAAAGGAGTTTTATTTAGTTTTGATATGCTTCTTGCATTTATTTTGTTTGCAGGAGTAATAGTAATTGTGATATCTCAGGATTATTCCAGCGATAATGCAGATTCCTTATATTTACGTTCATTTTCAATGGATATGATGGCATCGTTAGAAAAATCCGGTATGTTTGCACAAAGTATTAGTGATGTATCCGAACTCAGACGTGCAATAAACTCGCTTCCGCCAAATATATGTACAAGGATTAGTATTGCGAATTCCACTAATAATACTATCTTAGAAATGCAGAAAGAGAAATGCTTGCACGTCGGAACGTTCTACACGACTTATAGAACTTTTTACACAAATAACGAGCTTTATCTTGCGAAATCTCAAGTGTGGTTAAAATGAATACAAATAAAGGGTTTATGAATTCGCTTATTACGATTTTGATTACAGCATTGCTTATTGAACTGATTTTTAGTTTTCAGTATTCATCCGCGCAAATTGCAAGAGCACAGCAAAGTATTTCAGCAATTGAATACGCGAATTATTATTTTGACGATATAGCTTATGATCTTACTCGTTTGTCTTCGGATAATTTAATTTTATATAGAATAAACGCGACTTATGTAGGTCTAACATTCATTGCTAGTGAAAATGTTTCAAATTTTAGTGCAATTATTGCTAATTATACGCAAAAGCTTCAGCAGCAGGCACGCAATTTTAACGGAAATTTTACTATAGATACATCAAATATTTCATCTAACGGAACAACATATTATTTTTCAAATGGAGTGATATTTACATCCGGATACAATTCTTCAGAAAAAAGCAAGCTATTAAGTTCGCCTAATGCAACATTTAAGAATTATACGATTTCGTTTTTAACTAATCAGGTGCGCGTAAATCTGTCTGATTTTAATTATAGTGGATTACCAGGAGATTGTTATGTAAAACTAAATATTACCGATGCAAATGGTACATATCTGAGCGAAGGATTTATACCTACAAATGGCAATAAAGTGTTAGAAGTAAATTATACTACTAGTTTTTTTAAGGTATTCATAAAAAAAATAGATGATAATGATAATTCTTTTTACGTATTAAAAGGCGATATACCAAATAGTACACTCACAGTAAATGTAATAATAGAGAATGATGGTGTATATCCTGTATATATCACAATTCCAGTATATCTAAACATAACTACGTTGGGCTATTCAAAATACGGAGTACTTGTACCGTTGAAAGTATGATAAACTTTTCAAAAAAAGTTTCCAGTTGTCAGGAGAATCGAAAATTTTCTTGAGTTTTTCGTCGCTATGCCGACGAAATGGCCAATAGTTCAATGATTAGCTGTTGCGCAAGACGCAACATAATAAAGAGAGTTTAATAAATACCAACGATAAATTAAAATAAAGTTGTGAAAATATGATACAGACAAAAATTGATGGAATAATTAGAATGGCTCTTACACCAGATAATAAAGTAATATCGTTCAATGAAATAGCCGAAAGATTTAATTCCACTGCTCAAGAAATTGAACAAATAGCGCGCGTATTGGAAAAAAATTTTATAGCAGAAACAGTATATCCATTCAATCCGTTCGCGCACCCCGGTATGCGAGTGATAAAGGAACTCCCAAAAGTAATCGTGTCCGAAGTACCAAATGGAAAAATAATAGAAGAATATGACATAAGTGCGGATAACGAACACGTATCTGGCAGAGTTTTCATAATTGAAGTTCCAGACGAAAAAGGAAGAATATATTTCCTGAAAAAGAGGTCAGTTAGCAACTACACTAAGATATATCTTAATTATTTGCAGGACAAAATTACGCTTGAACTTCCTCCTGAAACTTCACAAATGTCTGAAGAAGAACGAAAGAAAAACGTGTATAAACAACAATGCGAACTTACAGAAAAACATTTGAGTAAAATAGAAAAAGACCCGAATAATATAAGATTAATGTGTGGTATGGTAAGAAGTGCAATGTTTGGTTTGGGAGAAATAGATTCCCTTCTTAGTGATGATTGGTTGGAAGAAATTGGAATAAACAGATCACAAATCCCAATATTAGTATACCATCGCAAACACGGTTGGCTCAAAACAAATATTTTTGTGGAAAACGATAATCAAATATTGAACTATTCTTCACAGGTTGCAAGGCGCATAGGTAAACAAATAAGTACGCTTAATCCATTATTAGACGCGCATTTAATTAGCGGAGATAGAGTAAATGCGACCATGCATCCAATTTCGCATAGAGGAAATACGTTTACGGTTAGGCGTTTCGCAAGAAATCCATGGACACTTGGACACATGATAAGTGAAGAAACAAGAAACATTACTCCGGAAATGGCAGCTCTGCTTTGGCAGGCAGTACATTATGAAATGACAATTTTAGTTGCAGGGGGAACCGCAAGCGGAAAAACAAGTATACTTAATGCACTTGCAATGTTTATTCCACCTTATCAGCGTATAATTTCTATAGAAGATACACATGAAATTACTCTTCCGTCAATGCATTGGAATTGGATACCAATGCTTACACGGCTTCCGAATCCAGAAGGTTTGGGCGGAATTAATATGCTTGACTTAATGATTAATGCATTGCGTATGCGCCCCGATCGTATTATAGTTGGCGAAATTAGAAGAAGCGAGGAAGCCCGCGTACTTTTTGAAGCAATGCAAACCGGGCATAGCGTTTATTCTACATTGCATGCTGATACTGGCTCACAAGTGATAAGAAGATTGATTGAACCGCCGATAGAAGTACCACCATCCGAATTAGGAGCTGTTGATTTAGTGTTGGTGCAATACCGCGACAGAAGATGCAATCTTCGCAGAACATCGGAAATTTCTGAAATTATTTCTTCTGCAGAAATACCTGAAATAAGTAAGGCATATTTATGGCGTGCAAGAACTGATACATTTGAACTTATAAAACCACCGAACAAATATATTCAAAGCCTTAATCTTCATACCGGAATGACTGAAAAGGAAATTTATTTAGATCAAAAGAAAAAAACAGACATTCTTGTATGGCTGAATAAATATAATTATAAAAACATTGAACAGATTGGTAAGGCAATAAAATTTTATTATTCAGATGAGGCATCTTTGTACAAGGCAGTAGAAGAAGACACTAATCCAGAAAAGGTGCTATAACATGGCATTTGTAAGTCCGTTAGTATTCATCTCTTCTGAAATTGGGCAAGGTTTTGCTAATCGTTTTCGTCCATTTATTATTAAGTTACTTGGTTTTTTTCCAATGCTTAAATACGATTTAAGAACACTTTCAAATATTGAACCTGAAGCCTATGTTGCAGCTAATTTCCTTTCATCATTAATCATATCTGTGTTTTTTAGTATTCTAATCTTACTCGTATCAAAAACTACGACTAGTTCAGCAAAGGTTCAAACATTTATCCCAATAATATTCCTTGTAATATTCTTTATGATTTTCTTTTTTAACATGATGTATCCGAGCATAAAGACGCGTACGTCCGCAATGAAAATGGATCGCGATCTTTCTTTTGCACTTAAGGATTTGCTTGTGCAAGTGGAAAGTGGCATTCCTCTCTATGAGGGTATGGTAAACATTGCCAATTCAGATTACGGAGCTGTGTCTCCTGAACTTAGTTCAGTAGTGAAAGAAATAAGTGCCGGCATGCCCGAATCTTTAGCATTGCAAAAAATGGCACTTAGAACCAAGAGCGATTATTTCAGAAAAGCATTGTGGCAGCTTATAAGTTCTTTGGAAAGTGGCGCGAGTATTGGTCCTGCACTTAAAACCGTGATAGAAACGCTTGAATCCTATCAGCGCAAATCAGTAAGGGATTATGCAAGTTCGTTGAATTTTATAGTACTTATATATATGCTTATTTCTGCTGCGATTCCGTCAATTGGTCTTGTATTTCTTATAGTACTTTCTGCGTTTGGCGGATTAAGTATAAATGAGCAAATTGTGGGAGCAGTAATAGTCGGTTCGCTACTTGCCCAACTTGTAATAATAGGATATGTGAATAGTTCAAGGCCAACGATATATGAGTGATTGTATGATTTTTAAAAGAATTTATTTCACAGTTTCCGGTATATGCCCGCAAAATATTAGTCATACTATTCAAAAAAAACTTATACACGCGGGTATCGAAGAGGAAGTTGATGTTTGGCTGGGTAGAGCGGTACTAACAGCATTTCTTTTTGCATTTGCTGCATTAGTTACATCAATGGTGTTTTCTCCAACACTATCCAAACTAATACCGCAGATTGCGACTATGTCGCAGCTTGAATTCATAATTAGTGTTTCGTTTCCATCTTTTATACTAATTGCGTTGCTTATTGTTTTTCTTTATTACGTTTATATTTTTTACCGCATACAAACACGTACAGATGCTGTTGAAAAAGTGCTTCCAGATTTTTTGCTTATTCTAATTTCCAATCTTCATGCAGGTATGTCTCCATTTTCTGCATTTGTAAATGCAGCGCGTCCTGAATTCGGACCGTTAGAAGAAGAAATAAGAAAAGTTGCTATACGCAGTTCATCTTCACAATCACTTACCGTAGCTTTGAACGATCTTTCAGATCGTATTGATTCTAAAATATTCCAGAAAACCATAGTATTTTTTGACAAGGCAATACGCTCCGGGGGTCAGATGGCAAAAATTCTACACGCAAGCGCTGATGAAATAAGACACATACAAGAAATGCGCACAGAACTTTTTTCACAATCCATGAGTTATATAATATTTTTAGGATTTACTATTACACTTATCACACCTTATTTAATATCAATTTCCGGACAGTTTCTTGAAATGTTTCTGAAAATTAAAGAATCGACAACCACAGGTGCAAGTAAAACCCTTAATGTATCCTTATTTCAAGGCGAAATGACTATAACCGCGGGATTTGTAGAATCTATTGGTTACATATTTCTATTTATTGTTTCGCTTTTTATTTCGTTTTTTATAGGTTCATTAATGCGCGGAAAGCCTCTTTTCGGAATAAAATATTTCCCATGGTTTGCAATCGCGAGTATAGGTATGTTTATAATTTCAAAAGCAATGATATCAAACCTGCTCGCTTCGTTTGGATGAAAAATTTGTTAAAATTTTTCGTTGTTTCAATCACAAATTTTTATTCTGTTTCAGAAAAATCTTTCTTTCAATTCCAAGATTTCTATCCACGCTTACCCCTGAACTTATCCAGCATTCATTACCAATAGTTTTTCCAGGCATAACGCAACTTAATACTCCGAATTTCGTATTATCTCCTACAACAGTGCCAAATTTTTTCCTACCTGTATTTATCCAGCCGTCTTCTGTTAATACATTTATAGTATTTTCATCAAATCTAAAATTCGCAATTTGTGTTCCTGCGCCAAAATTTACGTTTTCTCCTATTATACTATCTCCTATATACGTAAGATGCTTTGCTTTTACATTATCAAAAAGAATACTATTTTTTATAGTAGTGCTTTCACCTATTTCGCAGTGTTTTCCAAATGAATTATTTCCACGCAAATAAGCATGGGGACCTATTTTTGTTTTAGCACTCAAATAATGCATTCCTTCATCCACATAACTATCAAAAATTTCCGAATCTTCCTCCATAATTAGTTTTCCTTTTATAGTGCTGTTTTCTACATTGCCACTATTTGCTTTCCTTTGTTCCAAAAGATAATCCTGCGCATCAAATAAATGCCAAGGATATGCTACGTCCATCCAAAAATTATTAGTTTCAACACATTTCGCGCCGATTAAAATATCTGTAAGTTCATATTCTCCACGCAAGCTTGGAGTTATTGCTTCTAATTTCGGAAAAACGCTTTCATTCATTACATAAATAGATGTGTTAATTAAGTTTCCATTTGGATTTTCTGGTTTCTCCTGTATACCAATTATTTTTTCGTTGTTAACTTGAAGTACCCCATAATTTTTTGGATTCTCGATGCTTTTTGCGGCTATGGTTATTTCACTTTCGTGCGATGCGATTACTTTTTTTATTGTATTTGCGTCTGCAATAATATCTCCGGCAATAACTAAAAAACTATCATTTACTTTTTCTTTTGCAGAAAGCAATGCTGCTCCTGTTCCATGTTTTTCGCTTTGCACGACAAATTCAAGTTTTATCCCAATATCATTGGTCTTTGTATCATAATTTGTAAAATATTCAAAAATTTTTTCTTTTTTGTATTTTACAATTACTATTGCTTCGTTTATCCCGGCTTTTTTTACCTCATACAAAACATGCCAGAGCAATGGCTTTCCTGCGGTGTAAACCATCGTTTTTGGTCTAGTGAATGTAAGAGGATGCATTCGTTTTCCTTCTCCGGCTGCGAGAATTATGGCTTTCATATTGTTTTCACCAAAAAAAGTGGTTTCGAACATTTTTAATCCTTAATCTAAGTACATTCAAAAAAACAACAAATCTTTTTAAGTGTATGTGATTGATATTAAACAGTAATTCCGAACATCTTCTACAACTAAACCATTCGCAAGAACCAAACATTATATTGGTTTTATAATTAAACTATTTTTCGCATTTTTTAGCGA
>DYTL01000008.1 GCA_020726005.1 Microcaldota archaeon
ATTAAAATTAAAAGTATTTAAGAATTTCTATTTAATTTCAAGCAAATCGAGTATTACATGAAGGACAGCGAAGCATATAATAATCAGCGTTATATCCGCATATCGGGCATACATAAATAGTTTTTTTTGTTCTTGCAAGTTCTGCTGCAAAATCATATTTACAATTAAGACATTTTTCCGCATTTATGTCATTAAGATCTTTACATTTTGGACATGTTTTTTTAAACATAGATCTTATATGCACCCCGCATTTTTGGCATCTTTCCATATCTAATGTAACTTCGGCTCCACAACTTGGACATTTTGTTTTTTGTCCTTTAGGTGCATTAGATTTTCCGAAAAGAAGATTAAGAAGCCCCATAAAGATCAAATTATTTTTCAAAATCTATTGTTTTTGTGTGTTTGGCAAATTCTTCGCCTGCATTAAGAATCCTAAAGCCTACATGAAAATCAACAAAATTCTTAGGATCTTTTAGCATAGCAAGTTTTTCTGTATAATCCTCGTTAGAAACTGGTAGGCCTATCTCATCCCTCTTTTTTTTATATTGATCTGCAATCATTCCTAATTCATAAAGATTTTCAGTTAATCTACCTAGTTTTATTCTTTTATCCACTTCAATTTTGAGTAGTTTTTGATCTTCAGGAAGATATCCTGTTTCTAGTATTATAGATGCTTTAGCGCAAAGAGTTTCGTCAGAATTCCTTTCTCTGGGACCAATGAGAGTATCTCTTATGGAAATTTCGCCGTTGGAAGTAATATTAACGGTTTGATCCGAAGAAACAGCAATTGTAAGTATTCCATTTTCAACACTAATTTTTTCGAATGCCTTATTCTCTGTTATTCTATATACTTCTTCATTGTATTTAGACGCGTCTTGTTTTTGTATTCTATTGAGTTCTGCCGCAGAACGTTCTATATTTTGGGCTGCGTCAAAAACGGTCATTTGCGCACCAAGATAGATATTAAGACTATTAAAAAGCATATTAACGGAATGCGAATTATCAATTTCTTTTTTAAGTTGCTCCATAGAGGTATCAACCGAATCAAAAATTGTTTTATTGGATTGTTTTTGATTATCAGGAAGAGAATTGATTTGTGCATGTAGTTTTTTAAGTAATCCCTCATATAAATCATCTTTATGCACATTAAATAATCTTGGGTCGGTTTTTTCTTCATCTAGAATTTTCACGGTTTTTTCGTAATCCTTTTGTAAATCGTTGTTACCAGAGCAATAAATAATGGGCTTCATATCTGCAATAATCTTCGTAGTATATCTATCAATTTTATCGGATAAAGGTCCACTTGCTATTGCTATTGCTTCATAAAGCTCTCCGACGTCTTTGAATACTTGTTTTCCATCTTTATCTTTTAAGTTCAGGAGTGCATTATCTGGATTAGAGGATTGCGCTATTCGCATTAACTCTGTATTATCATCCTTGTCCCTTTTAAAAAGTGCATCTACCTTTTTTCTTGCCACAGTTGGATCCATTTTCCAATCGTTTACCATATCAGGACTAATCATTAGACCTACTCCAAGTCCAAGCAGGGCATTTCTAATTGCTCCAAAACTAAGAGGGTTTTGCTGAGAACTACTCTGTACATAAATAATTTCTTTGCCTATATCAAACTTTAAGTGCTCATTCATCCATTCTGATGCATTCTTATTTAATTTGGCCGTCATTGCATTTATCCATATATGAGATATGCCACTAGTTTCTCCAACTCCTGGTTTAATAATTTCCTTTCCATAAAAAGGAGTTCCTATAAGTGTTTGTTTTACGGGTTCTGGAGAAGCTATATATTCTGGAATAAATTGAGGTTTAATTTTTTCTTCTACAATAATTGTTCTGGATTTGGTTTGTGTTTCAGTTTGCGTTTGTGTAAAATATGAATTAAGCAAGGTTACTGTTTCTTTTCCGACTTTACCATCTGTACCTGCGTCAAACTTTACACCCGTGCCAATTAATTTTCCATTCTCTGTCTTCATAATTTCATTTGTTTTTGAATTAACGAATTTTTCTGCTGCAATTTTTTGGAATTGAATAACAAGTGTTTTTGTTTCCGAATCGTACACGCCAAATTGCTTTGTAGGTATTTTTTTACCTTCAATTATTTTATTATCAATCATCCAATTGAGCATCTGCTGAATCTTTTTTATTTCATGGGAGCCTTTACCATCTTTATCTCCTACATTTAGAACTTCCGTTCCTTTATATCCTTTTAAAATTTTTTTTAATTCTGGAGTTGATGGAGGTTTTTCAAATACTTTAACATAAACCTCAACTTCAATCGGAACAATTTTTTCTACTATTTTTGTCGTCGGCGCGCTTTTTGCCGCATCAACAACTTTTTGATGGGCTTCTTTTGCAGTTGCCTCAGCTTTTTTCCAGCGATCCATTGCGTCATCATTAGCTTTTTCTTGTGCAATTTTTGCAAGGCCAATTACATTATCAACAATTCCTTTATCTATGACTACTTTACCATTTTCATCTAATACTACAATTTTTTGTCCAATTATTCGAAGAGTGTATTTTTTTCCATCTGTTCCAGGAATAGAGATATCCTCATCAACTTGTGTTCCTTCAGGCATAACAGCCAAAAATTCTTTCTTGAATGGTTCGTTTTGTTCATTTTTCGCTTTAAGTTCCTTTCTAATTTTCATTTCAAGTTCTTTTATCTCTTCTTCATTAAGTTTTTTGTTATTTGCCGTATGTTCTTTAATTCTTGTATCAAGTTCTTTTTTAACGTCGGCTTCAAATTTAGTATATGCTTCTCTAATTGCTGTAGCGTGATTAAAAGTGTGTACAGTTAACGCCAATATATTATTGAATAGATTAGTTGTACTAACAAAACCAGGTACAAAACTTAACCATTTCCACTTTTTTCTTTGTTCATAATCCGCACGCATTACATCTAATTGAGTATTACTTGCACTTGCAAAAGTTGCGAGCGCGCCTCCAATTATCCCTCCTTTCATTCCACTAATCATCAAACCGAATAATCCAAGAATACCAATCAACCCACTACTTGGTAATCTCGTTATTGTATCTTTTCCATAGGTACCAGTTATACTTTTGCTACCCTTATCACCATTATCTTTACTACTCTTACCGCTCTTATCACCAAAAGAAATTATTCTCAATTTTCTACTAGTGATATCTCGCAAAGGTTGGAATTCCTTCTTTGCGATGTTTGCAACTGACCAACCTCCCGTTGATTTGTCTTCTTTTTTGCTTAGTGTTAATTTTCCAGCAATTACTTTTATCGCACCAATAAGAGACCGCCTTTCGTTCTTGCTCTTATCGTCTTTTTTGCCTGCTTCTTTCAACCCTATTGTTTTATTTTTTCTCGCCCCTTCTCTCTTATCTCCTGCACCTGCTCTATATAATCCTTCGGCTGCACCCTTTATCCCCTGTGCGGTAATCTTAAAGCCTCTTTGCATGCCCCTTGGATTATATTTTATATGGCTACCTAAGCGCAATGGAGAAAAATCAAAAAATCCGAATGGATTTTTTCCAGCGTAATGAAGAGCTGCGAGAAGAAGCCCGAATAATAGAAATACTGGAATACAAAACGCTTCCTGCCCTTTAAGTAAACCTTTGTTTTGTTCCGGACTTAATCCTAATCTTTCTATTGCTGGATAGACGTAGGCTTGTGTATAATTAATAATAGGCTGATTTGGTGAAGCATCTGGAACACTATTAATATCATAAATGCCGTGCTTTTCAATGTATTCCGGACTTATTTTTGTACCTCCTCTAAGACATTTATCAAAACCACAGTCCTCATAAAAACAGCAATACATAATTGTATATTCCATTGCTGAATTTTTCCAAGGAGAGTAGCTAAAATATGCGCTTCCGTTTTCATCTGTTACTACTTTACTTAGATTTTCATAGGTTGCATTCTTTACTAATACAAGTAATGGTATACCGCGCATAAAAATTCTACTTCCTGATGAATTTTCAGTATAAAGGATTATTTTTATTTTAGTATTAGCTTTATCTACGCTGGTGGAAAGGTCACTCATTAAATAATTGCCTATATTTTCACATTCTTCGCATCCTGCATTAAATGGAGGAGCATTTACTATAACTGTTCTGTAATTAGTTGATGCAATATTGCCTGCTGCATCAATTGCAAACATTTTATAGGTATACGTATCGTTTTTCAAACTTCTTTTTTTCGCGCAATACTGCGGATTTGTTCCTTCAGGCAGAAATGTTTCATTTACGCCGTTCAACTCAAATATGCATGCAGTTATAAAAGTTAATGAATCGCTAACAGATATATTAAGCCTAAAAGAACGTTTGTCAAGAATTTCATTATCGTTTGGATTAATTATTATTCCGTTTATATTTTCTCTTAATCCGAAATTAATCGTAGGAGAAATATTATCTATACAAAACACAGATTCCTGCGAACTCGCGTTTGTAATGTTTATTATGCAATTTACAGTAATATTATAGCACCCAACCGGCTTTGAGACGTTTATTGTGCCTTCAGTGGATATGCTTGTATTTATTGTTGTATTGCCTCCGAGTGAGGAATTGCAGAAAAATTCAGCATCACGCGAGGTTATTATATTAATGACTACTGGAACAAAACCTGAATTATTAGCTGCAACATATTCCTTATTTTGATATTGCTTATAAGTACCTATCGATTGCCCGGCTATTGAAGTTATTGAAACAGAAAAATCAAGTCCTTTGTTTATAGTTAGCGGAAAGAAATCAATCGTATTATCAATAGAATATCCCTCATCGCAAAAACAATCGTTATTAAAGTTTGAGCAGTTTTCTGAAAAACCACTACCTTGGGAAAACCATGCATTTCCACCCGATGCTTTACATCCAAGAATATTGGTTCGGCTTTCGTTTAATTCATCTGCGGAAACCGCTTCAGTGCTTATAATTGCATTAATATTATTGTCCAAAAAATTATCGTAAAACAATATGTTAGAAGAACCACTACCAAATGTCAACCCAACTGCACATTTAGTTATGTTATTCGTCTTTATTAAAATTGAATTGCTTGTGTCTGATACCTTCACTCCGAATGTACTGCTTGTTATGCCTATTATGGTATTTTTAGATATTGTGATATTAAAAGTACTTCCGCCTATAAGTATTGAAGTTCCGTCCGAATCAAATACGTTATTTTCTATATTAATATTATTTGATGAATTAACAAATACGCTCCCTCCAGAATCCGCATTACCGTTTCTGCTAAACTTGGAATTGCTCACATAAGCTGAATTTACTGAATTAAAGATTATTGCAAATAAATCTAAATTATCGCCGTTTGCTTCTAATTTGTTTATTATTGCATTGCTACCACCATCAAAAACAAAAGAGCGGTCTAAACTAACATCGCTTATGACGGTTTTATTAGAATTAATTATATTTGCGGTTATATTATTACTATTGAAATCAACAGACGAAATTAGTATATCCCCGCTATTCATTGTAGAAAGTCCTGCGGATAAACTGTTAACTATCTCTGTTTCTGAAATGGAAACTGAATTAGAATCTGAAATTTGTATACCTGTTGCAAAGGAATATACTTTACAATTCTTGAGCGCGGTTTTTGATGAATTACTTACACGTATTCCGATTCCTCCCGTTGAACTTGTGATTACATGATTATTACAATCTAATATAGGGGCATTTACATTATTTAAAGAAATACAATTACCGCTCGCAGTTATATCTCTTGAAATTTTGCAGACAGGTTGAGATTGAATAGACCGAATATCCATACAATTTGAAATAAACACATTTAAATTGCCAATCCTGCTTGAACTGTTTTGTCCTATTGTATCAGTGCAATTCAAATACCAATCAGAATTACACGCAAACGAATCTGGAAGCGTTAAAGTAGTAAAGCACGCACTACCGCATATACATTCAACTGGATTTGAGATGATATTCGCTCCAGGAATTGCAACTGTACAATTAGCGCGCGCACCTAAACAACCACCACCCATACTCCAATTGAAAGTTACTGGTGTTCCGCCTATTTGGTGTTCAACTTCAATATTTGGATTAGTTAAAATAGGTGTTGAAGAAAGATTGTGAATAGTAAAGGAATTAGATATTTGCGATTGTCCGAATGCATCAAAACAATTTATACTCCATGGGTGTAATATACATTCTGAAACTGGTGAATATAATTCAAATAATGGTTCGTTTCCAATTATTGGAATGGTTTTTTTAACTACATTATCAACTGATATGTTACACGATGCTGCTGCAGGAAGATTACATGTTCCGGTACATGCACTCGGCGAAACATAGCAAATATCTGTACATGTGTTGCCATTAAAGGAATCAACACAAGTTGCGCTGCAATTGTTATCCTTAGGTGTTGGGGGAGTGCAAAAATTGCACGTAACATTTTCTCCGGACATACATGAAACCGTACATGGGTTTGAATTAGGATACGGATCAACCGTGCAGTTACTATTGCAAGGAGCATCTCCATATATTCCTGGTGTACATGGAGTGCACGCATAATTATTGCCACGTAAGGAACATTTTGATATGCATGTTTTCTGTGTTTGCTCGCTTACACTCCAATTGAAAAAAATATCTTGTGTATATTTCAAATTTCCTGAAGGATTTACATGATGATCTGAAGATGGATTTTGCGTTACTGTAATTGCGTAAATTGATGTCACAAAAATAAAAATTGCGAACATTGTTTTTTTCATTTTTGCACCGCACAATCTATTTTATAATCCTTTATCGGAAGCGTAATGTTGCAGAATGAACTAGTATCAGCATGCATGCTGCAATCAACTGTTTCGTTACCCCATACCGGAAAGCGTATAGGATTTGTTAACATTCCTTCGCCACTTATTTTTATATATGTATAGTTATATTGTGTTTTATTACCCTCTGTCATACAACATTTATCCTTTTTTGGAAGACTGGAAACTATATCAGCATACATATCAAATGTATTAATAGTTGAGAAATCATTATAAGTATAGTTGCGCTCAATAACATTTCCTTCTGGGTAGGTATAATTGCATGTAATATTTCTATTTAAATAAGTAGAATCGTTACAAAGTGTACATGGATTTATTGCGGTAGCTCCTTGGCATCGCGCATTTGCAGGATTCATATCTATTGGTAATTCGCACTCTATTCCATTTTCACATGTACGATTACATGTATTAAGAAGATAGTCAGCAGATGTGCACTTTACACATTTCGCTTCGCTTGCATTTATAGCTAATATTTTATTATAAACTGTTTTTATTATGTTTGAATAAATGTAATTGTTTAGTGTGCGTTCAATCGCACAGAACTTTCCATCCTTTGCAGTTGATAACCTATTTGTACCAATTTGCGTGACAAGTGAACTAGTGTTTGTACTTAAACCAAACCAATTTTTGAAATAAAGTGAAATCATTCCACTGTTCAATAATATTGATTGATTTTTCAATAGGTATTTCATCGCATCAAACGTATCATTATACAAATCCCATAGCAAATAGTTATCGTCAATTGAAATTAAGGGTATGCTAGGTTTTGAATAGCGTACAAGGAACTGCCTACTTTTGTTCGTCATACCTTCTAAAATTGCTAAATTTCTATCCACACCCATATAGTCGTTCATACGGTCGTCATAAAGTATTATATCTACATTCTTCCAGGCATTGTTACCTTTTATTTTGCAATTATACTGATCAGAACATCCAAAAATCTCGTCAAGTCGTGTTATGTTCATTTTCGGTACATAAATTGCAGCTAAGCAATTCGGACAATTTTCAGTTTTAAGCTGTTTTGCCCGCCCGCCTATTGTATCCGGGTTTTTTCCATCAGTGGATGATGCAATAACTACTATTGATGCGCTATTTCCTATTGCATTTTTAAGGAAATGGTAGCCAGCCCACCAATAGCAATTTGTGTAATAGTTATCATCATGCCAACATTTTAAGGATATTTTGTTTTTTGCCTCTATTCTTTCTCCAATATACGTTTCTCCGGAAGGCGCACTGTATGTTGATTTACCCTCCCATGGACCATTACAATCATCGTCATGACCTCTACATTCACTTCTATCATAACAATGTGCACCGAACTGCTCAAAAAATTGCGTATTATCTGGAGAATATAAGAAAGCCGCTGGTTTATTTCTCAATGTTTGTAACATCATGTTTTGTGTCTCGCCTGCTTGCTTACCATTACAATTACCACATACTTGTTGATATCCTCCAGAATACGTCCAGGTTGTTCCAAGTTCGCCGTTTGCATACCAAATTATAGGAATTACCCCTGCTTTAAGATAGTTATCCACTCTTGTCCTAACATTCGCAAGACTATTCATATAATTTTTTACTAGCGCACCGCATGAACCACCCAAACCAACTGCAACTCCGCAACCATTTGCATTATCGTTCGGTGATGGACAACCAAAATAATAATTCCTAAACGCAGGATAATAAGCGTCCAAATCCACAGAAACCATTGTTGCACTTGTACATGGCTCGCACCATCCAAAAACAGTATTAAGTTTCGGGAATCCAGGTGCTTTAGGACCAATTATGCCATCATCTGTAAAACAGTTGCTGTGGGTTTTTATTAGTATTAAAGAGGCATACGTTTTGTCGCATATATCGCGAGTAATATAATCGTGCCACCACCATCCTCCTTCAACATCTTCAACATATGTTTCAGAATAACTATTTATACATGCCCTCATTTCCCAGTTGGTTGTTATATCATATTCTACAGATGGAGGAGTATAAACATCGTAATCTATTCCTTTAGTAAATGGACCGCACGTAGTTGCAAGCATTGAACTTTGGAATTCTGATTCATTCATTATTGCATAACCAATATATCCATCAGTAGTTTGATTAAAGAAAATTATTTGCGGCGCATTCATGGTTTCATTGCAGTCCAAATATGGGGCATTATTGATAGCACAGATGTTAGTAGTCAACGGCGTATACGTATTTGAGTTCTTAATCGCTTCGCAACGCACTTCATTACCAGATAATAATCGCCTACCCATTTCATAACAAAGACAGTTCGCAGAGGTTTTAGTATCACTACGAACACAAAAACCGCGCTCGTATCCATTATCTTCTTTTGAACATAATCCGGAAATACATTCTGATGAGGAATTACATTCAAAATCCGCATTTGTAATAAAATCTGAATGCATACAATTACCAAGAAGTATAGGATTACAATATATTGCTTGATCTTCATAATAATCCTCACATCTACCATTGTTCCATCCACAATCTGCATACACTCCGTTTGCATAATTAATGTAATATTTAGAGCATGTTGCAGAATTTAAGTTGCCTATCTGACACTCCGATGGCGAGCATGCACCATTACAAGAATCATAATTAACCCTTATTGGTATTGTGCCTGTACATGGATTTACTTGATTGGTTTTGCACGCTAATTCGCAAGATGAAACGGAAGAATAATTGTTTTTATCAAGAGAGCAGGTCCATTTTGTTTTGTATATTTCATCCCAATAAGCTGAATAAAGCGCGTATTTGTATTTTTGCGTATCTGGCATTATATACGTTGCTGGAATTGATGACTCGGTAAATGTTGTAAAAAAATAATTTCCGTTTACTGCTGGAGGAAATTCTGGGTTGTTAACATCACATCCAAGTGCGGTTGAACGATTGGTAAGTGTAGATGGATCAAATGAACTATACGGACTATTCGTTATGTTAAGATAATTCATATATCTATCTTTTAAATTTGGATTTCCAGATGCACTGCAAAATTTATCGCTAAGTGGAAAATAAAATCGTGCTTCTTCATAATCTTGTATCGAATTTCCAAAACCAATCCTAAAAGTATTTACAAAAACATCTTTTGCTTTTTTCAGTTTTTTCATAGTATTAGCATCAAGAGTATAAAAATTGCACATTGCGTTATAAAGTGCCTGTGTCGCAGTAGTTTTTACATTTTGATAGAGTAGGTTTTTTCCATATTCAGGGAGAAGTGATTGTTTTGGAGAATATTGTATGTTTCCGCACAACATAGTTTTGCAATTAGTATCAAAATCAAGTTCAGGCCTGCTACTACAAGTTGGGTAAAACGCATAACCAGTACAATGAGTATTAATGCATGTACCAAGTGGACAATCAGCATCTTTTGTGCAAGATGCACTCATATTCTCGAATGTAATATAACAATAGCCAATATGATTACATGGTTCGCTCATATTATTCAGGGAAACGTTCGTGCAATTAAGAATTTTACGACCATTTATAGAGTCATATTTCACATATATAGTTTCATTTTCTGATGGCTCGGCTATTGCGCACCAATTAGTTGTACATTTAAGATTGTTGCTTAATATTGAACCATCACACGTTTCGGGCTCAGGAGCAATGCGTGCGTTTGAATCAGCTGGAGCATGAAGTTGGCATTGTGCAGTACTTTTGTTTATCGTACAACAAGGACCTTGCATATTAGGCGCAAAACATCCTACCATAAAAAGGAAACTACAAATAAATACAGTCGCAATGATGAGAAACTTAATGCGATGTAATTTCATTTTTTAAACCACCCTGCTGGCTAATCTAAATAATTCTTGTGTTTCGCCACCAAACAGTGATGTAAGATAACGTATGAAAATGAGCGTCACACTTAAAATAACTATTGGTTGAAGTATAAGTCCGTAATAAAGATTTGCAAGTTCTGAAGCTCCTTGTTTTATATTTATAGTGTTAAAAATCTGCGAAGAGGACTGGGATTGTGGACCAATAGTCATTAGTGAGGCAGCGCCTTTAAACGACGGCCATGGAAGCGAAGTATCGCTCATGTCTGTAATATCAATATATGCTCCTGGAATGGAAGCAAAACTCTGATCGGTAATAACAAAAAGAAGCGGATATATTATATATAAACCTATTGTAGCAGAAATGAAAAACGCACCTATATTGCGAGTAAACGGTATTGCTCTGAGTACTATCCCTATTGGTAAAAACATTCTGAGCATATTCATTGAAATATAATCAATTGCGCCAATATACGCATTTATACTTATAAGCAAAGTTACGCAAACATGCGCAAGAAGCCGATAGCTTTCTACTTCTTTATATAATTCTGACATTGTATTTTGCCAGGAATATGCGCCCTGAGAATATATTGGAATTCCCACAAGACCCCAAGCTAAACTAAATTTCTTAAATGGTTCTCTTGACGCTGCGTACACACGCTCATAGATTGAAGAAATTGCAGATGCTTTTTCAATTAATCTGCATTTTATAAGGTCAAATGGGCTTGCACCATTATCCAAACTAATTTTTCCGTATATATCGCAATAAACCGAAGCACCAGCAGTTTTGAAATAATCCTGTATGAAAACAAACGCTTGCTGCATTATTACAATTATCATGACTGCAAGTATAGCAGTAAATATAGCATCTAAAAGATGACTTTTTGCACTTCTTTTGAGTTCCTCTGATTGAAGCAGATAAGATAACACATACACTAGTATATAAATAAAAAAAACAATTAACATGGACATTCCAATTATAGGACCCCAACTACTTGTCCATTGGCAGAATGAGCCAACATCACAACCGGGTCCGTCCCAAGTAGTTGGGTAATATGTCATATTTATACCATTTGAGTTAATTTACTTAAATCTATATCCTCACCCATAAGGCGTGCAACATACGTTGCTGCTGCACCAGCCGCAAGTAAAGCAATTGTTGGTAAAAATACTGAATAAAAAAATGCCTTTGCAGCAATATTAGCAGTATTAGATATGTCGTTTGTTGATACGCTTAGTTTAACTGGATTTTGACCAGTTATTGCTGATTCCCAGTTAAATTCATCGTCTTTTCCAAGTTCATTTTCATCCATCATAATAGGCGGAACTAATGAGAACGAAACGTGAAAGGCAGCAAGAAGTGAGGGGTATAACACATAAAATGCAAAAATTACTGCAAGAATAACTGCGCCAAACGTTCGCATATACGGAAGCGAACGCATTATTATCGCAAGCGGAAAAAGGAAAAGGAAAAGTCCGGATTGAATATATTTAAGGAAGAAAAGATGCATAAACGAAGATATAAAGGACATAAGTGAAGAATTAAGAAATAATGTAAATGCTGAAGTATAGTTTGAATTACCTGCATTTGGATTAGTTGATGTTCCTGAACCACCTATGGTTAAAAAACACCAACTCGGACATTTCCAGGTTGAAACCATTTCCTGAATGTTTATTACACCTAAATAATAGCGCGCATTCACCATAACTGTTTTTGAATACATTGCGCTTTCGGTTAAGTATTTCTCCGCAGCATCATAAATAGGTATAGCTATTGCCGGCGCAGGATTTCCGGTTAGCATTGCAATATCATTTGTATTAAACGTACAAAATGAACTTATTATCTCTAAAAGAATTATTACAAAAACTGTTGAGAATATAATTTGCATAAATTCTGTTTTTGCCCAGACCGAAAGCTTTGGATTGCTTGTTGCTTGTGAGACTGCGAAACTTAATCCAATAATTATCAAAAATGTTGTTGTGGCAATAATTGTAAGTGGTAATATCTCTGTTGTAAGAAAATTCGGAAGTGTTGCACTACAAAATAATGAACTATCCATCATATCAGCCTTCCAATCGCTTGCACATCTATTTCTGCTCCTGCGATGCCCATCAAAAATCTTATTGCGCTTACTGTAACCACGAGCGAGACCACTACTGTTAATGTTGCATCTATCAAGAAACGATAAAGTATTTTTGGAAATGCTGAACTAGTCGCGCTACTAAATGCAGTAATAACATTCTCTTCGTTTTGTGTATTATCTATTGCATATTCATCGCACTCTGCAATAGGAAAAGAAAAATTACCGCTATATTCTGGATTATTGCTCATGAAATTTACTATCATATCATGAATAGCAAGATATGCAACCGGAAGTACAAAGTAGAATGCGACTGCGGTTGCTATGAAAAGGCTTCCTGCACCTCTTGTGTATTTGAATGTACGCAGAAAGACACCCATTGGTAAAAGAAGATTCATTATCCAAGTGCTTGATGTATCTATAAGAAATTTAAGTGCATTGAGTTCTGCAAGTGCTACTCCAGTAAGTTGAAAACTCATGGAAATCGGAGGCGAAACCATACGGTAACCAGTGCATGCAGAAGTTCCGAAACCTACTGCGGAAAAACTGCACCATATTGATTTACTTCCTTCTTTTCCAATTACTGTTGCACTATCACCTAAAACATTATTTGCTGAAATAATGTGTTGTAAAGATGAATCAACTGATGTAGAGGCATCTGTTGAAAGAGATGAAAAAAATGCAGCGAATGAAGTAATTGCTCCAATCATTAGTATAGTTGCGATAACCTGAACCATTTCATCTTTTGCAAGGAACTTCATTTCATTAGAATCAATAATATGTCCTACTGCAAAAATAAGTCCAAGTATCATTACAGAAATTATAATTGCTATTATACTCATTTGCTGCCAGCCCGTAGCAAAGGAAAGTGAAAACACAAATAGAATAATAAAGAGTGCGAGTTTTTTCATTTATAAGACCTTTAAATACCCTGGTATATCTATATCTCCTCCAAATATTGGAGAAAATCCACGTATGAACATAAGCGTAATCACTATATTTATGAGTGGTAGAAAATATGCTGGAAAAATGAGTTTGCTAACATTCTTTATGTCTTCACGTCCAAACATTCCTTCACCAGATTTTTTAGCGAATTCCGCAGGATTAAGAAGCGCAGGTTTTTGCATAGTTGTTTCAGAGCATTCTTCACCGCAATCGTTAACTATTGGCGGATTGAATAAGCAATAATCATTTGTAACATTAAGGCATCCTTGACATATACTCTCATTAGAAAAATCAGGCATTATATACATACAACTTTCGTTTGCGTTTAAACTTGCTTTACAATTAAAGGTTGCTTGTTTGTAAGGGCTTGTATCTAAAATACATTGCGATGGCCTTCCGGAAATATCATTGATATCTATATTTTTTTGTCTTAATGCTATTCTACAACTAAATGGAATCGCATCCGGACTATTATTACTTGGGTTTACAAAACAGGATTCGCAATCCTTACCTCCATTAAGAGGAGGAATTATTCTACATTCATTAGGACAATCTAAAAGCTCGGTTTGTGTGCACATAGTCATGTTGCGTATTACTTTACACTCATTTGATAAACGCATACATGCGAGTTCAGTATGCGGTTCAGAACACTCAGAAAGCGCATATGGATAAGGAAGCTCTCTGCATATACGAGAACAATAAATTCCTTCAGTTTTGTTTGTGGCAAGTGCAGAATATTCGCATGAATACACATTATTATATTTCTCAATCGTTCCTTTTTCAAATTGTTCAGCGCGCGTATCATTCATTCCAATCGCAATATAGAATTCGCTGTAAGTTAATATTCTTCCGGTATTATCATAAGCTATCGCAGGCATATAACTGCATGCTTCAGGACAATCAGAGTTAGGACTTTCAAATAATTTGTCTCCAAAAACCACGACATTAATTGTTATCATGTTCCAAAGATACATCATCGGAAAAACAAACATTATGCCAATTGCCGTAGCCATTAATAATCCGCCGACTTTTCTAGTCAAGAAAAAACTGCGCGCAA
The DNA here is from genome assembly GCA_020726005.1 of Microcaldota archaeon. Taxonomy (GTDB): domain Archaea; phylum Micrarchaeota; class Micrarchaeia; order Anstonellales; family Bilamarchaeaceae; genus JAHJBR01. The sequence goes on from DYTL01000008.1 coordinate 14,639, forward strand.
CTATTCCTATTAAGAGTAATGCCGGAGCAACATTGTAATTCACATTATTTACAAAAAACTTTTGTATCCCAAGACTATACAAAATTGAACTATATTGCTCTATTTCCTGAGTATACCTATCTACATCAAGACTTAGAAATGCATTATTTGACCAACCGGTATAGCCCCACAAGCACGGAGGGACCAGAAGTGTACTACACGAAAACATCACTCTTTTCGTCGATGCTTCCCCTGCTTCAACACTTTTTATGAATGTATCCCGTGCGCTTTGGTTCGTTAGGTTAATGAGCCCATCTAAGTATGTATTGGAAACATTGAAAAGGCAGAAATCCGAAACTGAACATTTTACCGGACTAGCTGGTGAATTATTAACCTCCTCCATTACAACAATGTCTACAAATTCAATTGCAACTATTACGCTTGAAACTATAATCACAGTAACAAATACTTGACTCCATTCTAAATTCGCCCATGCTTTGAGATCAGGAAGATTAAGCGGCCGCGCAATCATATGCGCCATTGCAACAATAAAAAGAGAGATCATGGCAAAAAGAATTGAAAGCACTTGCCAATCCTTGAGCAAACCAGTGCTGTATAAATTGGACGTGCTAGTTATTCCTCCTTTACCTTCTACTGTTTGATTTATCAATTCGCTTACGTTTGCTGCGTTCGTAAATATTATGAAAATCGTAAGAATAAGCAAAATTATTATAGGTCTTTTCATCCAAGCACCTTAAACGCTTTATTTATTGAACTAATAAATGTGATAAATATTACAATAATTAAATTAGGAAGCAAGAATGCTTGGGGATAAAGTCGTGCAACTTTAAGTATATTTGTATCCAAACTACATCCCCCAAGCACTTTGTCATCTATAAGTGCAGAATATTTCACACATTCATCAGGAGTAAATGTGTATAGGTACATTATTCCGTTAAGTGCTACGAAAAATGGAATAATAATGAATATCGCTGCTGCGAATGCAATCATCATATTACCTATTTGCCTGAGCGGAGGAAAAAAACGAAACAAAAACGCTGCTGGAAGAAGATACTGAATAATTACTCCTGCGGTGTCGCTTGTTCCAAGGAAAAACCGTATAAATATATTTTGTGCGCGAATGCTCAAATATGCCGGAATGGTAAACATATTCTTTACGTTATCTACAAATATTGCCCACGTACGCTGATGCGCTTGAGGTCCAAGTGTAACTCCCCCAGTGATTCCAAAATAACTAATATATGCCGAAGCATCCATCTGAAAATCTATATTTTGTTTAGTGTACGTATTTATAAGTCCGGTTGCATCGTCTTCCATTATTTGCATTGAGCACGTTGCGATTTCCTGAACAGAACCTGTTGGAAGATAGCATTGATCACCTACTTTACTCATATTTTGGTATGCGAAGTCAAACGCGCTTCCAATTATACCACAACCAGATTCCATTACAAGCCCGAAAGAAAGAAGCAAAACAATTGAAACACCAAGATGGAAAAATTCGTCTTTTGCGATTATTAAATATTCTACTTTATTAAATCCGGTCGCGAGCATATAGATTAGTGCTAAAACTAAAACAGTACTAAATATTAATATGCCGAGCGGCCCTTTCACTAATTCAATATAACTATCAAATGTAGATGCCGCACAACCACTTATATTGATTGCATTACTTGTGGAAAGAAAGATTAAAAGTAAAAATAGATATTTTTTCATATCATCCGCTCAAGTCCACTTATTGCTGCTTCGCCTCCTAATGCTGCGGAAAGACTTCGTGCACCAACAATAGTTAGCGCGCCTACAAGTACTGCTTCCATAATTGGAATAGATGCTGCTGTACTTACCGGAACAATAAGTTTATTTGTTAGTATATCAAATATTACTCCGCTACTCTCCGCTGTTGGAACAACATTATGAGCAGAGGTAACTAACGCTATTGAACTTGCAATTGAGTATGCGGTTTGTGTGTAAATATACAACGAATAAGTGCTTCCCCAACAACCTCCTGTAAATGGTGCAATACATGGCCAAAAACATGCGGCAAATCCTGGTCCGGCTAAGGCGCATATCGCTGCGCAAAAGATTGGACATATCATTGCCCACCAGCCCAATTCGCTAAGAGAAACCAATAATCTTAGTGCATCATTAGTACACATTTGGGTTATTTTACGATCAAGTTTAAGCGTTATTTTATTAAAGTCCTCTGAATTCAACTGCGAATGCGAAATTCCAACGCTATCATGTATTGTTGTTGCAAGTACCATTGAGAATGGATAAATAAAAATACCTGTGAGTGCTAGCGCTATAAGCGTTCCACCTATTTTTCTTGTAAATGGCATTATACGAAAAACAAATGCTATTGGAAGAAGATAATTAATCGCAGCATCAAAAAAAAATTTTAAAAATATTTTCATTGCTTCATAAATTAATATTCCATTAGAAGTGCTTGCTGCGAGCATAGAAAGAGTTTGCATCATCCCATTAGCTCCAAGAAGCGGAGCATTGACTATTCCAAATGTTATTATAAATCCTGCGCTTTGCGAATATGAATAAGAAGTTAACATTCCTAATCTATTTGAAGCCTTTATTAGTTGATTATAATCGTTTATAAGCGCATTCTCAAACTCATTGATTTTTCCTTCCACTCCTGAAATTAAATTACTTTTATCAGCGTAGCCAGTCATTGTACCTAATAATCCTCCTATTGAGACACTTATTGCGGCATAAATAAACCCAATAGTTATTCCTGCAATGATTAATTCTTTCCATTCGTTTTTTGCCCATGCTTCAAGCTGATGATTTTGAAATATCTGCGAAGCCATATAAGAAATTGCGATAATAAAGGTTGCTAACATTCCTCCTATTGGAACAATATCATAATATCCGTTTGCTGCTGAAACAAACGAAATAAAAAGTAGTAATAGGAATGCGATACGAGTATAAAGCATATTGTTTGATGGAATGTAAGAGTTTAAAAATACCACGGGTAACGAGTAATCCAGTAATTCCGAACATCTTCTACAACTAAACCATTCACGCGAACCGAACAATATATTGGTTTTATAATTAAACTATTTTTAGTATTTTTTAACGAATTTATATAATTTCAAACTTCGAAATCGGAAGGTTTTTATTTACTTGCGGATTTACTGTAATCGCTTAAAAAGCTACAATAATCTCATAAATTTTTCGATTATATTA